>CAZDTI010000260.1:0-12415 GCA_964508085.1 uncultured Saprospiraceae bacterium
TGTTTCACAAAATTATCAGGATTGGTCTGCCCATCCTTTCGAATATATGGGCCGTCGGGATCCTCTGGATTGGGCCACCAATAATCCCCTTCGGAATAAAAATCATGAATTCCGCCTTCGCTTCTTGGACTTGAAAAACTGGTTATCGGAACCGGAGGTTGTGACAGATACTTATCCGCAGCAGCAATAATTTCATTTCCGTAAAATTTAACTTCGTTATTTTTATACAGACTTATTTCCCTTGTTGGTCTTGTCTTTTCCGCCACCTTATTGCAAGCCACCAAGAGGAAAAATCCAAACATAACGAAATGAAAAAAAATGCGATTCATATTTTTTAGTTAGAAGTTATTTTAGATATACACTTACTTCTGCTTTATTAAATAATATTCATAAGGCGTAATAAAAGTGACCCCTTCTTTTTTCAAAAACAAAATGATCTTTTTAAAAACCTCAAATCGGTTTTTATCTTCTGTCCAACTTCTTGGATGTCCTTGAATGATTAAGATGGGTTCGGTTTTGAACTTTTCGTATCCAGCTTTGAGCTTTTCAAAATCCGGTTGATGAACTGGATATTCGATATTGACTTCTTTTATTCTATTTAGTAAAAATTTATCTGTAGGAACATTCGTCTCTTTATACATCCAAACTTTTAATTCCGGAATTTCATTTAAGACCTTAGCTGTGCATTCGTCCGTAGAATTATAAGGTGCTCCAAATGAACGAAGGATGATCCCTGTTTTCTCCTTGACTAGTTGCTGTGTTTTTAAAATACTTTCCTTCTGATCTTCTTGCTTTTCGCCTCTATACTCTCTAATTTCAATATCGTTTACTTCTTTTTTGCAATGACAAAATCCGTGGTGCCAAATTTCGTAGCCTTCTTCATCTCTTTCTTTGATCCAATCAAAATAATCCGTATTTCCATCTTCCATAGAACTCCCAACAATTCCAATTGTACCCTTCACATTTTGAGCATTTAAGAAGGCTATAACTTGAGACCACCCAGGATGAACCACTTCATTTTCACACCATAGATCGTCTAGTTTTAAAATCACATATGGCTTTGAAACTTTGGTTTTGTTCTTTTTTAAGGTATTGCAATTAACGAATAAAATAGACACAAAACCCCATAAAACGACAAGGACTTTTAATGACAATTGCGTCCTCCTATTTTTTCTCATCCTTTTTGAAATTTTTTCCATAGTATTAAATTAGCATCTCCTTCCTCTTTATGCATTTCACTGACACTTAATTTTTTCCACAAATCCAAATAAGAAGAATCGTCAGTTCCTAAGTAAGCTAAAAATAAAAAGTCATTTCTATGCAGATGAATTTCTTTTTCTAAAGGTGTAAAAAAAGACCAGCTATCGGGTCTTTCGTAATATGGTATCGCAAAATCCAAAGCTCTTCGGACTGTTCCATATTTACTTTTATATTTCCATAAATTTTCTTTTGGTGTGGAAGCTAAAAGAGCAAAAGTAGTCCATCCTCGTAGGTTATAATTCATGTAATGAAATGGCTTTGTTCGTGATAGTTCATCTGGAAAACTTCCATCTTCTGCCATTTGAATATCCAGTTGCTTTTTAAATTGCCTTTGACTTAATACTAAAATATCCTCTCGCTCTGCAACTCTAGAAAAAGCAGCAACTTGAGCTCCCCACCAGGTTGAATGATTATTGTTGTTATCCCGTTCATCTTTACCGTAAGGATGAGTCGTCAGCCATTCCGCAAAATCATTGAACCATTCTTTTACACCTGCCAAAACATCTCCTTCTAACATTTTTTCATCTGCCAGTAGCTCAATACTCAAAGCGACATTGATTAATCGAATCGTATCAATAATACCAATGCCTCTGCCGGTAGAAATTCCTTTGATTGCTTGAGCATAAAGTAAACTGGGGTTCATTCGAGTCGAGCTATCTACCAACCAGGCTTTTAAATGTTTAATTGCATGCTTCGCATATTTAGCGTCTTTGGTGATTTTGTAAGCCGCCGTTAAAGTCGAAACCGTCATGGAAAATGTTCGCAATACCTCTTTATGTTTTTTAAAGTTATCAGGATTACGATTTCCATCTTTTCGAATGTAAGGCCCTGTTGGATCTTCTGGATTTGGCCACCAATAGGATCCTTCAGAAAAATAGTCATGAATTCCACCCGCACTCCGTTCTGCTTTAAAAGAGGTGATGGTAACTGGTTCTTTTTTTAAATTTTCATTAGCCAATTGGATAATTTTTTCCTTATCAACCTCTAAAAAAGAATCTGCACTTGGTTCAATCCTCGCACAAGCAAAGATCATAAAGAATACAAAAATGTAAGTATATCGGACCGGCATATTTTTACTTAGCTGACAATTAGACTTTTTGGAGCCTAAGTTTTATTGACTTTTTTCGCAACATCATTTACAGGAATCTTCCACTAATTTTTTAAACCCTTGACCATCTTTCACTTCGTTATTATCTCTTTCCCAAGCTGCCATAAAACGGTAATGTACTTCTTTCTTAGCGTTATGAAAAACATAAGCATGACTCCATTTATCTGCAACTGCAGCGGGTTGATACATTTTATTCGCGGAAATGGCCATTCCCATATTTTCATGATGAAAAGATTGTTCCCCCCAATTCATGGCATAGAAGTACCCTTTATTTTCACCGGTCTCTATTTTTGGTAAATGCTTAACAATACCCGTTGCAAAATACATCCCTTCTGGTAATTTTCCATTAATTACTTTTAGATGAATATCTGAATAGGCCGTCCCTGATCGGATACTCCAATCTTGCACCAAATCAAATTTCTCCTCCTCTATTTTCAAGCCTTTAAAAGTAGTTCGTATTAAAGAAATATCGGAATCATTTTTAATGACTTCAATTGTCTTTTCATCGCAAAGGGAAAGCGTAAACAAAGAATCTTTATACCAAATTGCAGGACTCCCAAGACCTAAAGACTTCCCCACTTTTAGTATGTCGCTTCCCCAGTTCATAATATTATGATAATCCCAACCAACGGTGTCCATCACTAAATCAGGAACTGTTTTTCCATAAATATCAAAGCGGTGTCGACTATCGGCATAATAGCGATAAGCGATCTTATCGTTTTCTAAGATGGGGCCTTCAAACATGATCCATTTACTTTGAGTAGCCAGATTGTTTGGAATGGTTATTTTAGTTTGAGCGACATAATCGCCTTTGATTTTATTCTTATTTCCTGGGTCAAAATTAAAGGGTTGGGTCAATATCAGTGCTTGTGTTTTTTTATTTCTTTTAGCAAAATCAATAACAAGATAACTGCCTTTGAAATCTTGATTTCTACATTCAAGAATAGCCTTCCCTTTTTCCGATGGAATCAGTTCAATAGCAGCATAACCATTGGCCATTTGAATGATTTGGCTTCTAGTTCGGGTACCGTAATTTTTCATCAATTCCCCTGCCCCATCTCTGGAAAAATAAACCGGCTTTTCGTAATCCAATACTCGTCTCTTGTTTTTATCCAACATCACTGCTTCCACCAAATAATTTCCATTGTCAAGCAGTCGGCTACTTAGCTTAATGTGGTCTGCTTTCTCTGCTTGTTGATAAGTATAATTAACGGTTATGGAATCGACTGTAATTACTTTTCCGTTTTTTAAACCCTTTGCTATCAGTTGATTTTTGCCTTCGGTAAATAGGATGCCCCAATTCAATCCACTGGCAGGAAATTCTCCTAGGACTCTATTTTTTACGCCCAGGGATTTTCCGTTTTGAAATAATTCAACATTTGCACAATTACTAAAAACAGAAAGATTTCGAGTCTTCCCTTTTGGGCCACTTCGCTCCAACCAAGTATGAGATTCTATGTAAGTAAAGGGTTCTTTTGTCCAGTAACTTTTAAATACATAATAAGCATCCTTTGGGTTGCCCGCTCGGTCTACCAATCCTTTTTGGTTTAGATAAGGGATTGCGTTTTCAGGGCGCAAAGGGGTTCCGAAATCTTTAAAAGCCCATTGGGCATTTCCAGTAAAATCCTTCCGGGTCTCCGTCACGCCTAGATACCAATCAAATAAATCGACGATGTAGTTTTCTGTCCAATCCCCACTCTTGGCAATATTTTTTATGTTGACCTGATTGGCTACTTCTGCCCAGTCGTCTTCATTCATGGAACCGTCACCTGTGATTGGATTTTCAGTATGCCTTCCTACGTGACTCGATCCTCCATATTCCATATGTAAAAATTGAGGATATTTTTTTTGATTATTGGCTAATGTTTTTTCATAATTGGTATACACACCCGCATACCAACCGGACCAAATCGACGGAGAAAAAACATCTACTAAATCTGCTCCTGCATAATATTTTCGAATGGCAGTCAGGCGACTATCATCTAACTCATGAGCGACCTCATGTAATTTTTTCACAAAGGCATTCATCCTTTTCTCCTCGTCACCATTTTCGAAATCTGGCAACCAGTAGATTTCATTTCCAAGAGACCAAAAGAGAATGCTGGGGTGATTGTAATTTTGATGAATTTGCTCGCGAAGTAATCTTTCCGTGTTTGATTCCCACTTTTCTTTTCCCATACCTCCTCTGCACCAAGGCAATTCGTCCCAGACAATTATTCCCAGTTCATCACAAGCTTTATAAATTTCAGGGTCTTGAGGATAGTGTCCAAGTCGAAGAAAATTAACACCCATTTCTTTTATTTGTTGGATGTCTTTTCGATGCAATTCATTTGGCATTGCCGCACCATATCCTGCATGTTCTTCATGTCGATGCGTTCCTCTTAATAGCAATTTCTCGCCATTTAAAAAGAAAGCGCCGTAAGGCTCAAACTTAAAAAATCGATAGCCAATAGTTTCTATTTTTTCATCAACCATTTTATCTCCATTCCACAATTGAGTGACGACTTGGTAAAGGTTAGGATTATCAGGAGACCAAAGCTTGGGATTACTTATTTTAGGAAAAGAGAACTTTTTTCCTTGTAAAATTTCCTTAGCCTTCATCGTTTTTTCCCCGACTGTTTTTTGGGTTACTGGTTCAATGATTCTACTTCTAACAGTATACCTTTCATCTAAACGCCTGGCATTATGAATATCAATTTCAAGAGTAGTTTGTGCACTTTCACGAGATACTTCTGGGGTACTAAGTCTGATGTTTTTTAAATTAATCTGGGGCAGTGTTTTCAACCAAACATCTCTGGTAATTCCACCATAAATAAAAAAATCAGCTTTCTGAGAAGGAATGACATCCCGATTATAGCTGTTATCGACTCTTACTTGAATTTTATTTTTCTTTCCTTTTAAAACATATTTCGTGATGTCAATTTCAAAACCAACGTAGCCACCAACATGACCACCTGCGTATTGATCATTAACATAAATAGTCGAAGTAATATTCACTCCTTCAAAATATAAAACGTATTGACTATTGTTATAATCCTCAATAAAAACTTCTTTCTGATACCAACTGGCATCACGACGATAGCCGGGTAGCATGTCAACTGCATCCCATTGATTCCAGGTATGCGGAAGATCAATAGTGGTCCAGTTTTTTTGACTTTTTAGCGCCGCAATATCTGTCAAATTATTTTCCAAATATTGCCAATCCGAATTGATATTTTCAATTTTTCTCGGTGCAGGACTGTCGGAAATATTTCTACTATTATTTTCCGAAATAAAAAACAACAAACACAATGAGGTAATTACTGGTAATATTTTAATCATCATTCTTAGATGGTTGTTTTTTTGAAATAAAGAATAAAAAAGAGGCTCTTGGTTATTTGTAATAGGTGGATGGGTAGATAGGTGGATGGGTAGATGGGTTTTCCTTCTTTCGCAATTCTTTACGTCAGCCCTAAGGCGGATAAATTAGAAGGAACCAGTCCGTACCGGAACGGGCGGGGCCTATCCACCTATCTACCCATCCACCCATCTACCTAAATAAAGAGATCCGCTATACCCGCCTGAAAAGATCATATCTTCACTTTTGCACTTTTCAACAATGCTTCTACGTAAAAATAATCGGCATATATGATGGGAGCGTCCATTTCAAATTCTCCGGGGATACTGCCCACGCTGTGCTTTAGAAAAAACGGTGGGGAGCTGCATTTGTATTTTTCTGATTCTAAACTCGTCAATATTTGATTTGCCCAGTCTATATATTTTTCAGCGTTTTTTGGATCGTGAGTACTGAGTTCAAAAAGCCCGGATGAAGCAATCGTTGCAGCGGAAACATCTCTTGGTTCATTTGGAATATTCGGACTGTCGTAGTCCCAATATGGGATCAGATCCTCAGGTAAATTGGGGTGTGTAAAAATGAAAGTAGCAATTTTTTGAGCTTGCTCCAAATATTTTTTCTCTCGGGTGTATCGGTAAGCAACAGCAAATCCATATAAGCCCCATGCCTGCCCCCTACTCCATGCAGACTCATGGTTATAGCCCTGATGGGTGTTTTTTTTCACCACTTCTCCGGTATCTGGATTAAAGTCTACTACGTGGTAAGAACTGTTGTCTGCTCTGAAATGATTTTTCAATGTAGTCATCGCATGTTGGTTCGCGATATGATAGAAACTGGAATCTCCCGTCAGTTTGGTGGCTTCAAAAAGCATTTCCAGGTTCATCATGTTGTCAATAATAACGGGATATTTCCATAGGTGTTCATGGTGATCCCATGAGCGAATGGCAGCTACTTTAGGATTGAAACGAGTGGATAATGTTTTAGCTGCGGTCAGAAAAATCTCTTTGTATTTTTTGTCATTGGTGGTTCTGTACGCATTACCAAATGGGCAATATATTTTAAAACCCAAATCATGTGTACCTCCATCTCTTTTCTCTTTTTCAACTACGGCAGACCATTGAATAGCTGCCTTTTTTAATTTTTCATCTTTACTAAAATCATACAACTGCCAAAGCATTCCAGGATAAAAACCACTGGTCCAACTTTTGGATGCTGTGCCTTTAAGCTTTCCACCTTCCAGCGTTCTTGGAATCTGCAAGGAATCAAATGGAATTTTTGCTAAATCACTTACCGCTTTTTTGGACAATAACTCCAATCGCTGTGTTTGTTCTGTTGTATTGACAACAGGTGTAGATGTGGCTGCAGTTGTTGTGGCGCTTGGCCCATTACATCCAACAAAACCAAGTACTACTATAAGATACCATATACATTTCATACCAAAAGCTTTCATCTAAAAATTTAGGACGATGTGCTTAGGCGCGTTAGGTCAAAGCAGTTTCGTGAACCACTTTTACGTAACAAGCTGTTAATCCATCCATTAATAAGTCTGAGGAAATAGTTAAATAATTAACCATTTAGTTTGCCAGCAATTGGCAGATAGCTCCCCTCCCTCTTTAGTGCGGTATAGAGAAGCAATCTGCCAATAGCAAGCTGCATCATTATGCAGAATTAGGCATAATGATAACAAAAATTATTGAATAATAATTTTTTGAGTCATCATTCCTTGATCTGTTTGTAAAGACAGGAAGTACATCCCTTTGGTTAATTGCCCAGAAATGTCTTGAGTGAAGGTATGTTTTCCAGCAACTAATTGATCTTGTAGAATTATTGTTACAATTTTTCCACTTATATCCTGAAGGGAGATATTAACCTCACTGGATTCTTTTAATTCAAAGGTCAGATTCAGGTTTGTTGTAGTCGGATTTGGAAAAACTTGAAACTCCAATGCATCATTAACATTTACCTCAAAGACATCAGATAAGCCAGCACAGGAACCAACGGCTCCAATGCCTGTACCACCTGTGTCTGCAGTTGCTGATTGGGTACCAGTGTCATAGCAGGCATCAAAAGAAGAGAATTCAAATAAATTTCCAGAATCAAATGCAGTACCGGCAACCACAACATCTTCAACTATAAAATCATACATATCCTCAGCAGTCGGGTCAGCATAAAGGTCCGACACATATTCCAGAATCGTACCGGGCACACTGCTTAACGTTAAGGGCTCCTGGAAATAGGCATCACCTGCAGCTGCTCCCAAATTGTCCATTACTAAATCCGACAAAAAGCCAGGAGCAGAAACAGTGTCATTTGAAGCCCAGTAGTCCATCACATCTTGTGTCCAGAAAATATTATTATTGGAAATGGTCAATGAGGTATTATCATACAAAGTATCGATAGTAATAACTTTATGCAAATCTTCATCTGGCTGCGTTTGCTCATTCGTATAAATCGGGCTGGAACCCAACATGATGGGATTCATAAATAAGTTGTTCGTAATTTTAGCCGTTGTTACTCTTCCTAATTGTATAAAGCCATGACGACCAATGGTATTGAAAGAAGTACAATGGTCAATCTCAATATAATTATGTGGCTCAGTAGCACCTTGACTACGGAAGAGTCTATCTTGGATATTATGCACAATCGTATTGGTCATAACTAAAGTATCCAAAGCGAAATTTCGAGCATCAACCCCTCTGCCATTTCCTTGAAGAATTCTTCTGTTTCCACCATTTCTCAAAACACAATTTGAAACATACAACTTGATTCCAGCAGCTCTGATTTGAAAAAATCCACCACGGTCCTTTTCAATGATACAGTTGTCTGCAACGATTCTCGTGTTTTCTCCCATGTATCTGATTTTCCCCCAATCGTGCTGCTCCAATGCTCCTTTTTCGCCAGCAACAATCCAAAGGTTACGAAGGGTAACATCGCCTTCTGGTCGCATCATGTCCGGGTAAGTTCCACTGGTATTTGGAACTCTGGTAATAATTGCCTTCGAATCGGTATTCGCCAAATCCATAGCCTCAATTTGTAAAGGCCAGGTTGGTTTATTAACTAATTTTTCCGTTATGATGTAAACTTGACCATTCTCTAATTGATAGATGGTATTGTTGTCGTTACGATCTCCGCTAGCGGTAGTATCCCCCATAATAATTGGGGTAAGATCCGTAGGCATAGTTGGGTCCGTGCTGGCTGCAATAGGCACATAGGTTTGTGCTAAAGCTTGCATTGAAAATAACAATGTAAACACGAAAGATGATAGAATGTACTGTTTTTTCATTTTTAATAATTTTAATTTTTTAATTAATACTGAATTAAATTTTTGCTGTTATAATTGAGTTTATTTAATGCGATATTGCAGGCCAAGCGTTCCGGTCATCCCATATGTTTGAACGGTATTTCGAAATTCTTCGGCGCGCGTAAAATTGATGTCTTGTTGATTGGTGAAATTGTTGAGATTAAGAAACACACTCCAGTTCTTTCCAAACCTTTGCTTTACAGAAGCATCCCATCTCCAAAAACTGGAAGTAAACGTATCGAAATCTTTATTAGCGGAATATCCATCTGCTTTTGTACCTTGATAGGTTCCGGAAATTCGGGAAGAGAATTTCTTATAATCATAACCCACTGAAATATTCAACACATGCGGGGACTGACTAGGCAAGGGCACTTCCCGAACGTTATTGTTATAAGTGGTTTCAAAAATTGGAGGTACCGGAATGACTAAAGTCGTTTCTGAAGTGAGGAAGAAGGACTCTGTTTTGGAATACAATCTTGCATAATTGATATTGACCACAAAACCATGAAATGCTTTAGGCAAAAACCGCAAATTGGTTTGAAAGTCTACCTCAAAACCTCTGATGGTTGATTTTCCAGAATTGATGTAAGACCGTAATTCATATCCCTTGTAAGCAGACCAACCAAAAGCGTCTGCGGTCTCCTGATCAAAAAGATTTGTTCGCCAGGGATAAAAAATATCGTCAACTGATTTATAAAAAACACCAGCGGAAAGCAGTCCCCAATTACTTTTGTAAGCAGAAACGAAGAAGTCGTAATTTTGTGCTTTGGCATGTTTCAGCTCTGGATTTCCGGAAAGTATAACCAGGCTATTATTATTAATTTGGCTACGTGGGGTGATAAAGTTAAAATCAGGTCTGGCCAAAGTAGTTGCATAAGATGCCCGGATATCTAACCATTCTAATGCCTTAAATTTTAAATGTAAATGTGGCAAAACTTCGCCATAGGTTTGGGTAGTGATGGTATCTAAAAAGGTTCCGTTTACGCCATACCAACCATTTAATGTAGAAATTCCAGAACGGTATTCATTATCAGAATATTCATATCGAACACCTGGGATGATGGACAATTTCTTTCCGATTTCTAACTTTAACATCGCGTAAGCTGCAGATACCGTTTCCTCCACCTCGTAGCGGTTGACAATAACCTCTCTATTTACATTCAATAATGCCTCTTGGTCATCGTACCATTGCCGCATCAAGTTTTCGTCCAGACTAGCTTTCAATCCAATATTCTCATCTGTTTCACTAATAAAATCTAAATCGTTTTTATCCTTCGCAAAACTTAAAATACTAATGAGTTCGTCATTGCCGGGTAAAGAAATCAAGTCATTACTAGAAGCGGCGATGGCATCCTCAACGATCTGTCCTCCGAGATAATAAAAGTCTTCCGACAATTGATTTTCATCTCTGCTTCGAGAAATAGCAATATATTTTCCACCTGTTTTAAAGTAGCCTTTAATCTTATCACTAAGAGTAAAAGGAAGTTTGAAATTAAGTGCAAAGGTGTTGGTTTGCTCCTCGGTAAGTGAATTTCGGAAGTCGGCAGATCTCAAATAAGTATTTGCCAAATCAGGAGTTGCAGAAGCATAATAATTACGAGGGTGACTGTTTGCATCTAAAGACGTCTCGAACACCTGGCTATTATTTTCAAAGAGCATGGCAAAATTATAGGGTGTTTCGCCCTTAGATTTGCTTGTTGCTCCCGTCCAATCCAACGTGGACTTCCCTAACAAATGTTCTCCTTGCAAAGTAAAAGAAGTGAGCTGTAAGTTGTTTTCAATGTTGGTTCCTACAAAAGTGATTGCGGGTTCGTTGGGCAAATAATTCTCTTGCATCGAGGATCGGTCTCGTGAGGTTCCGCTGTACAAACCAAAAAAAGAAAAACTATTTCTTCCTAAATCATAGTCCAAAGCCAAGCTTGCATTTTGACGTTTCCTAATTTCCAGACGGTCTTCCAACCGAAGGGCATTTCCAAAAATTGCCGTAGTTCCTGTAGAATCCGTTGCCCCCTCTCGCCAGGAATTAGTTAAGAAATCGCCGCCTCGATTAAACCGTTCAACACTAGCCTGTGCAACAACCCCCAGCTTGTCGTTGAAGATGCGTTTGCTTGCTTGTAGCACTCCTTTGTAATCTCTATAATCACTATTCAAATCGTTGAAACCACCCAATCCTTTTACCAATAGTTTGAATTCTTTGGGGGCCTTTCGCAATCGTAAATTGACGGTACCACCAACCGCTTCAGCATCCATATCTGGCAAGGGAGATTTATACACTTCTATTCCATCAAGCAACTCCGGTGAGATGAGAGACAAGTCCACAGAACGATCCGTTCCGGAGTTGGAAGGCATACGAATACCATTAATTGAAATGGCCGCGAATTTTGGAGCCATCCCTCGTATCACTACTTTTTGTCCTTCTCCTCCACTTCTATTAATCGCAATTCCGGGAAGACGCGAAATGGCTTCCGCCGCATTCACATCAGGGAGTTCCTGAATTCGTGCTGCCGAAACGATATTGGCAATTGACTCTGAATTGATTTGTTGTAAAATGGCCCGGGTTTGTCCGAGTGCCTGAGCTGTCACTACTATTTCTTCTCCCTCAAAAGTCATTTCGTTCAGACTAAGCTCAACGATGGCCGTTTTCCCCGCTTCAATCAAAACGGTTATGCTTTGTTCTTCATAACCGGTGTAAGAGAAAGAAATGGTTTGGCTACCCACTGGAATATTTTCCAAAAGGAAAGCACCCTCTAAATCCGTTGAGGTTCCTTTAGTAGGGTCTTTTTGCAGATAAGCGCTTGCTCCTATTAAGCCAGTGACCCCATCGCTATCATACACTGTTCCTCGAACAGAGCCGGTTTGGGCGGTCAGGTTTGTAATACTGCAAATGTTAAAAATGACTATCCAAGTAATTAAAGTTGTTAATCTATGTATCATATAGTTCTTTTATTGAAGAGGGATATAACAAAGAACTTCCCACTAATCAACTGGTATTTGTTGAAGCAAATCTATGGTGCGAAAAGGGGAGAAAAGTCTAAAATAAGGGGGAAAATTGTTTAGAATGGTGGTTTTTTGGGAGATAGAACCGTTGAGAGCAGTTCTTTGAGGCGATTTGAATTCTCTTAGTGTTGGAAAAAAGTTTTGGTGATTTTTTCTGCGCCATTTTTTATCTATTGTTGTCTTTTGTTTTTATAACACCTAATCTGGCAAGCCAGTCCATACGATTTTTCCCCACGCAGAGGGCGCAGAGAGCGCAGAGCTAACGGGTGATTTTCACCTAACGTTTTTTTCTCACACAGACTTGTCTGCCCAGCATGGGAGGAGGCCACAGAATTCACAAAGCCAGTCCGACTGTCGTCAGACCTTTGGTTAGCACACATTTATCCTGACATTTCAAACCCTATCATAATGGCAT
>CAZDTI010000261.1:0-12397 GCA_964508085.1 uncultured Saprospiraceae bacterium
AATATTATTCTTCGATTCACCCTCAATATACACTTCAGAATTGGCTACATACTCGTGTTTAGGCAAATCAAATTTGGATAGACTAAGTCATTCAAAATAAGTTTAAAAAATAGTATAAATCGGTATTTTTTAAGTTTGAAGAATAGTGTAATATTGCGCCGCTTTTAGCAGCATCTAATTAGAATGAAGTTATCTCTTTGCTGTGAATAAGCGATTTTTTTTATAATCTTAACAATAGAAGCACTTATGAGTAAAACGCCAAAAATAGTGAGTATAGCCAATGCCAAAGGAGGGGTTGGGAAGTCAGTGATCAGCATATTATTAGCGACCACTTTAGCACAACAAAAGAAGAAAAAAGTATTGATTCTGGATTGTGACAGTCAGGGATCTATTTTTGAATTATATGAGTTCGAAAAGTCTCAAAATGATGGAGAGCCACTTATTGAAGTTGAGGAAATTACGCCTCGAAAAGTGCAGTCCTTCATTAAGCGATTTGGAGGGGATTATGACTTCATTTTTATTGATGTTCCACGGATGACGGATGCTAAAAAAGACAGCGCGACCATTATGTTGCTTTATAACTGTGATTCCATCCTGATTCCAATTGTAGGTAATGAGGTTGACGTTTTATCATCCATGGATTTTGTAAGCATTATCGAAGAAGCCGCTAACGAAAAAGAAGATATGGGTGATCACTTGAATTACTATGGATTCATCAATAGAAGAAATCAAAGGAAATCGAATGATGAAGCGGAACAAAATATGAAGGACCGTGGCCTGAGAATGTTTAAGGAATCACTACCTGATTTGAAGATTTTCACAACACCTTCATTCTATAAGACACCAATGGATTCTGCGGAAGGCCATCGAAGGTTTGCACCATTTTTTAAGGAATTTTGTCGGAAATTTAAATTTTAGGTTAGTGTAGCCTTACACTTCAGTTAGTGTTATTTTTAACAACTTAAACCTGCTGAGATTAATGGTAAAATAGCAGATCCTCAAATAGTCCAGGTGATTGTAAATGCATAGCTCCTGACAAAAAGCAGATTAGGGAAACTTAGTCTGTTTTTTGTCGTCTCCTTACATAGGAATATTCCTCCAGGCCTTTTAAATTTGCACTGTATGCAAAGACTATGTGCCACTTTTTTCTGTTTATTGTTACTTTCCATTGGAATGAAGGATCTGATCGTCTATATGGTGTATGTCGCAAATATGGATTTGGTGACCGAACGTTTTTGTCAGAATATGGATCAACTAACTTGCAAGGGCAAATGCTACTTAGCTGAAGTTTTCGGAAAAGCTAGTTCCGAAGAGGAAGACATTCTTAACCTTCCAGCTCCCGTTGATAAAACTAGTTTCGTCGTAGTAAAAACAACTCTTTTTAAAATACCAACCTATGAATCTCGTTTGATGTTAAAGATTAAACACGATTCGTTATTTACCTTTTTTGGACTTGCTCCCCCCACTCCACCTCCGAGGTTTTTCGTCGTTTAAAAGTATTCATACATCTTTAGTTTTAGCCTTTTGACGATTGCAAAAGTACTTTTGCCTTTGTCAAATCTTCTGAAACATTTATTTTAAAACTATTTACTTTCGTAAAACCAGTATGTTTTGAAAGCATACGTTAATTAATAAAATACACCATGAAAAAATTATTGTTTTTTTCCCTCATAGCTAGCTTTGCATTTTTAACTTCTTGTAATAAAGATGACGACAGCGATCACAATGACGATGCATTGGATTACTCCATCTCTATTAATTCTCCAACAACAGAGGACAAAAAGGTAAACGACACTGTTCCAATCGAAGTGGTTTTCAAATCTGGAACGGGAGGAACCATTCACCATATAAATGTGCGCGTTTACAACGTTGCTGACAACAGCATTGAAGCCTATAACGGTCCTGCAGAGGCTCACGTCATGGAAGCCAGTGGCACTTATACTTTCACCTATGATTTAGTACTTAACAGCGATAATAATGTAACCGCACATAGTGACTGGATCGTGGAAGCAAAAGTTTGGGGCCACGAAGCAGGTTCTGAAGAGAAAATAGAGACCCTTCAATTCCACGTGCATCCACAATTCGCTTACTCCATTGCAATCAATAATCCGAACACAGATGATAAACATGTAAATGATGTCCTTCCAATCGAAGTTGTTTTCAACTCTGGAAACGGTAGTACAGTTCATCATGTAAAAGTTAGGATTTATAATGCTGCAGATAATACCATTGAAGCATACAACGGTCCTGATGATGCTCACGTTATGGAAACCAGTGGTACTTACACTTTAAGCCAGGACTTATTATTAAACTCCGATAACAACGTTACCGAACATACCGACTGGATTCTGGAAGCAAAGGTTTGGGGCCACGAAATGGGTTCTGAGGAGAAAATAGAGACAGTAGAGTTCCACGTACATCCGGAATAGTCTGGTTATCTGTTGGCTATCAGTTAATTGATAGTTGACAATTAAGGCCACAGAGTAAAAGTTTTTAGTAGCTGCTCTGTGGCTTTTTCATGTCCTCCGTTTCCTTTTTCTAGGTGTAAAATATTCAATACCTTAGCCAGCCTAAAATAAAATGTATGCACCTCAGCGAAATCCTCACCCACCTTGGCGAAGACCGACAACATTACTACAATGCCATCTCTCCTCCCATTATTCAATCCAGTAACTTTGCTTTTGACACTATAGAAGACTTCAGAGCTGCCTTTCGGGATGAATTTACTAACACGATATACACGCGAGGTGCAAACCCAACAGTCAAGATTCTACGAAAAAAGCTAGCAGCATTGGAGGGAGCAGAAGACGCCTTAGTTTTTGGCTCAGGAGTCGCAGCTATTGCTGCGGCAGTTATTGGCAATGTAAAAAGTGGCGACCACATCATTTGCGTTAAGGAACCTTATGGCTGGACCTACAAATTATTGACGATGTTCCTTGATCGTTTTAATGTCACTCATACTTTTGTCGATGGTACTTCGATGAGCGATATTGAAAATGCTGTACAACCAAATACGACAGTTCTTTATTTGGAAAGTCCAAACTCAGTTACTTTTGCTTTGCAGGATTTAGGCGCTTGTGCAACACTTTGTAAAAAACACAATATTGTAAGTATTATTGACAATAGTTATTGCTCACCAATTTTTCAAAAACCAATTAGTTTTGGAATTGACATTGTTGTTCACTCTGGGACGAAGTATCTCAATGGACATAGTGATATAGTGGTTGGTGTATTGGCAGGAAACACAAAAATGGTTCGTAAGATATTTGACTCGGAGTACATGACTATTGGTGCTATAATTTCGCCGAATGATGCCAATCTTGTAACCCGAGGTTTACGCACCTTGGAGCTTCGAATGAAACAATCCGATGATAGTGCGAAAAAAGTTATTACCTTTCTAGATGAACACCCTAAAATTACATCCATCTACTACCCTTTTCACAAGTCTTTCCCGCAGTATGAACTGGCTAAAAAACAAATGTCTGGTTGTGGAGGTTTGTTTTCAGTGATGGTGAACACAGACGATATTAAAAAAGTGGAGGCCTTCTTTCATCGCTTAAAACGTTTTTTACTTGCCGTATCTTGGGGTGGTCATGAGTCCTTGGTTTTACCTTTTGCAGCCTTCCACGAGGAGGGCGCTGATCCTACACATTTGAAACCTTGGCAGTTGGTTCGATTTTATATTGGTTTGGAAGATGCGGATTGGCTGATTGAAGATTTGAGGAAGGCTTTAAAGGAGTTGTAATACCTAATTCGATGAGTCCCTTTAAAATAAGATATCCCCTAGTTGATCGAAAATAACTAGGGGATATCAATTATTAGAGTACTTCATTCTATATGCTTAAAAAACCCTTTACGCCATCTTTGCGTTTCTTTGCTGTTTATAAACCTTCGAGCAAATCAATGAAGCTGCTAATTTCCGAAGCCCACACTATTGAAGCTTTCGATTATTTCTTTATCTGGCCCTACGTTTCTATTACCATCAATTTCTACTCTTAAGGTATTATCATATGGACTTGGGTCTGTTATCGGACTTTGGTAAGTCAAATAATATATACTTTGTGAGAGACTTTGAATGTCGTTTTGAATATTGACAAACATTGTTTCTAAGCCCGCTACATTGTCTGCTTTATAGTATCGATCATCTCTTCCCGCCAAATTTTTTAAGGACGTTTCATCTAAGTCAGCAGAGTTCAAAGCTGCTACATATCGTTTTTTCGGGCCAAGCGCATCATTTGCATCTGCTAAGGTGATCGCTGGTGTTGCGTTGTGACGACCGTCGGTAAAAATGATCAAACTACCGTCTTCAATTGCTTGAATCGTGAAAACGTCATTCCATAAATCAGAAACATCAATTACTCCTCCGTATAGATTTGTTGAGTTTACTAAGTTTGTTTCCGGCATTCCATTGATTGCCGATTTAAGAGCTACTGCATCGGTCGTGAAATCCTGCAAGAGGTGTGTTTCAGAATCAAAGGTATAGATTGCGATGGTTTGCTCAGGAAGCTTATTATCAATCATTGTGTTACAAGCCGCCTTGATTTGTGGCACCAATCCTTCAACAGAACGTGTTAAATCCAGTAATAATACCGTTTTCAGTTCCGATGGTATGTTTCCGGGGTTTAAAGTTAATCCACCTTCTAAATCAATGGAACCTTCATTTTCGTAAACGTTCAAATCGTTTTCTGTGATTCCTGATACGCCATTGAAATCTTTATCTCTTACCTGAAAAAGGATTCGAACTTCCCGGTGAGCGGGATCAGTCTCTACCTCAAAAGGCAACATACGGAAATAGTTGGTATTGTCTTCAGAGTTTAACAGATCATCATCTTTACCACAACTGACAACTAGGATCAATCCGAAAAGGATAAAAGCTTTATAGAAAAGGGTCGTAAAATTCAAGTTAGATTTCATAAGGCAGAAAGTTTATTGGATGTTTCAAAATTTGATTTTCAATACTATGACTACTGCAATCGTCAAAGGTTTAGAATCTTATGTTTCTCTTAACGTTTGTATGATGCAAGTAGTATTCCATTTTTTGTTAATATGTAGTTCGACGAGTTTCCATCGTCATTCATCTAATCCTATTTTGATTATAAACAAATAGCGACTAACATTGTATTATCGAAATAACGTATTAATCTAATGTTCAACCTAACGTATTAATACCTAATATTTATTATTCATAAAAACTTAAAAAATGAATACTATTAAGCAGCTTTCTTTTTTCTCTGTTTTAGCTATCGTTCTTTTGTTGAGTGCCTGCTCAAATTCTAAATTAGCAGACGACTCTTTAAAAAATGTCCCTTCCGACGTGACTTCAGTTACGGCATTCAACTTGAATCAAATGATGCAAAAAGCTGACTTTGAGCATGTTAAAAGGCTTGACTTTTTCGAAGCTGGTATTGCCGAACTTCAGAAAGAGAAACCCGCCCTTGCTGCCATCATGGCTAACCCTTTTTCTTCTGGTGTCGATCTATCTAAGAACGCCTATGTTGTAATGGATTTGGACAAAAACAACCCAGATGACTTTCGATTCGGTGCTGTGATTTTCTCCATAGATGATTCGGGGGCTTTTCAAAAGACAATGGAGGAAGTAAGTGAGCATACTGCTATAATCCGTGATGATTTCAAGATGATCGGTAGCGAAGGTAATGGCGGACGTCAGGGGGGAGGTGTTTTCTGGAATGACAATTTTGGAATGTTGGCTGGAGGAGATCGTTCTATTGACATTGAAGCCTGTGTCGCTCCTTATTTTGACAAAACCAAAAAGACTTCTATTGCAGATAACCCCGACTTAGCAAAATGCTTCTCTGATAAATACGATATCGCTACTTGGGTGAGTTCCGATGCGATCGCAGAAAATGCTGAGTTAAAGACAGCTGCAAGTTTTATGGGAATCAGTAGCAGTTCATTAAAGGAGAACTACTTCCATTCTTATTTTAATTTTGAGAAAGGAGCCATCGCTGGAAACACCAAACACTTCCTACAAAAAGAATTAACAAATGATTTACAACTCTTCTTTAAGAAAGGTGTAAAGAAAGATTTATCAAAGTATATTCCCGCTGAAGACTTAGGTATGGCTTTTAGTGCTGCCCTAGATGCTAAAGGGATTTACCAAATCATCAGTGAAAAAACCGGTGGCGCAACGGCTGTAAATGCTGGCTTAAAAAAATACGGCTTCACTGGAAAAGACATTGCCAATGCTTTTGGTGGAGATTTAGTAGTCGCTGTTTACAATAACCCTGAAAGTAAATATGACCCAAACGGTTTGTTGACAGCTACAATTGGAGATCGAAAGTTATTTGATCAGTTTTTGGATCTTGGTGTTCAGTTTGAGGTAATGGTTCCAGATGGAGAGGATATTTATCGCCTTAATGATGGACCAAAAGAACTAAAAGATGCCTATTTATACGTCAGTAAGGATGTGTTTTTCATCACCAATTCTAAATCAACGTTAGAGACCATTCAGTCTGGTGGATATCCATCTGCTGACCGAATTCCTTCTGATGCCTATGAAGCCTTGACAAGTAATGCTTTTGGTGGAATGATAAATTTCGATTTCATGAAGCGTATGGAAAAGGACTTTGAGAAAATGCCTTTTACAGATGCTCGTATGAATGCAGGTTTGAAATCTTCCTCTATGCAAATGGATTTAAAAAACAAAGAAGTAAACAGCTTACAGGCTATTTTTGATATGATTAATGACATGTACTTAGAAGATAAAAAGAATAATCATTTTGAGGAGGAGGAGGCCGAGATGATTTAACTATCCACTGCTCTCTAAAGTTCAACCGCAATTAAAGTTACCTAGTACGCGGAATCAAATTCAAAATATAGCTCAAATTATTACCTACGAAGCCCTTAGCTCGCGATTGATTCGTGATCTGAGGGCTTTTTCATTGCAGTTATGCTTGAAAAAGTTGAAATATGAGTGTTAATAATAAGCGTTGACCCAACTTCTGTTAATTTCTCACCGTTATGATATCGAAAGCTAAAATTTATCTCTGTTCCACTAAGGGTGACTTCATTTTTGCGTGTATTAATAATATCTTTATCACCTAAGTATTTAATCAGTTGGAACTTTAACAATCTAAATCGAACTCATCATGAAGCATCTTTCATTACCCTTTTTTACACTTATTGCCTTACTTGTTTTTTCATCCTGTGATAAGGCTGGAAATTCAGTTACAGTTACCTACCAAGAAGCCACTGCGATTTATGGCGATTTGGAAGCTGTACGAGCCCAACCCCTAAATGAAGCGCCAAGAGCGGTCGAAAACCCTGGAAAGGTATACGTTGGAAACGACTTCATATTATTAGGAGAAGAGGAAAAAGGGGTCCATGTTATTAATAACTCTGATATTGCAGATCCCCAATTCATTGGTTTCATCAATATTCCTGGTAACCGAGAGTTTTTTGTAAAGGACAATTTCTTGTTTGCAGAAACCAATTATGATGTTATTAAAGTAGATGTTTCTGATTTGAATAATATTCAATTGGTAGATCGGGCCAAGAATATTTTTGTAGAGACCTTGACTAATCCTGAAGGAGAAGATCTTCTTGGTTTTACTTTCAAAGAAGTTACCGAAAAAGTGGATAAAGACACAGACTTGTATGCCAAAATCAGAGGCGAGCAAGCTGTTTATTATGACCATGCGCGTAATATTATCCCGAAGTCTGCAGTACCTTCTTCTTTTGCTGGAAACAGTAACAATCAGTCTGGAACAGTCAATAGAATTACGAAAAGTCAGAACCATGTTTACATTGTAAATTCAAGTCGGATGGCGATTATTGACGATAATGCTTCCTTTGAATTGGTGAGCAATAACAACGTTCCACTATCTCCAGGAACAGAGACGATTTTCCCTTACGAGGACAAATTATTCGTCGGTTCACGTACAGCAATGGATATTTTTGATGCTGCTGATCCAAGAGAACCCGCACCTGTTTACACCTTCGAGCATGCTACTTCTTGCGACCCTGTTTTACCTACGGATGAGGTTGCTTATATCACTTTACGAACGGCTGATTTTTCTGACTGTCCGGGCAACATAAACGCTTTAGTTGTTTTGGATATTGAGAATTTAGAAGCACCAAAAGAGTTGGAAGAAATTGGAATGGAAAGTCCTTATGGTATGACCATTGTTGAAAATATGCTTTTTGTGGGTGAAGGAGAAAATGGGTTGAGTGTTTTTGACATCACTGACAAAAAGGCTCCTAAGTTATTGAAGAAAGACAATGACGTTAAGGCCTATGACATCCTTCCACATCCATCAAACTCTAATTTAATTTTGGTTGCTGGAACAGATGGTTTGTCTCAATATACAATGGATGGTTCAACGATTGATTTAAGTATTAACAGTCGAATTGATTATTAATCAACTGTCAACTACTTTCCCACTGGCGTTTAGGGATTCAGGAGAAATAATTTCTCCTGAATCCCTAAATTAAATCAAATCGTAACCGGCTTTTAGAAAGCTTGCTCTTCTTCTTGCAACCCTGCAGGTTTTCGAAAACCTATGACAGCTAAATCATCTTTGTCATGTTATACTTCCAGCTATGAAATTCTCTTCAAAGTTTGTGGTCACTTTGTTGTGTTTGTTTTGTTGCATCACTTATACTCAAATAGGTTTTGCACAAAGCGAAATTGGTAAAGAGGTAATGATTTATACAAAAGACCGGAGCATTTACAGAGGTTTTTTAATAGAAGAAAATGACTTTTTTATAAAACTAAAAATTCAAACAAACGATACGCTGACCATTCCGCAAGTTAACATCCGGAGAGTACGATATGGAACGGATCATGACTTTTATAAAAGTGGGAAAAGCCATAAGAAGACGAGCTACTTTATCAATGCAAGTGTCGGGTTAGGCTCTCCCGGTTTTCACCGCATTAAGTCCTCTGGTGATATGGAAGCTATTGCTGGAATACGAATAACCCCTCGGTTCTCCGCAGGTCTTTCTTTGAGTCTTAATGGTAATCTCTTTAGTGCCGATAATGGAAATGCAAACTCCAATCAGGGCTATTTCTCGATTGGTGGTTATGGGCGATATTATCTCAATCAAAATCAGGTGAAACCTTTTCTTTTTAGTCAGATTAGCTATGGTTTTGTAGCGGCTGATGGGTACTTTGAGGAGGAAGAAGGCAGACAAATCATGTTTCAAAATGGCATTGGCTTCCACTTCGCTTCCAAGAAAAGGCTTCGGCCAATACTCTCCTTATCTCATCGATTGCAACATTTGAAAGGAAGGACTTTGGCCTGGGATTTCAATAATTTTGACCCATTTGAGTATCATGATTTTAATTTTTGGGCAAGTAGTGTGGTTGTAAAAGTTGGACTTGAGTTTTGAGTAGGTAATTTACCTGTAACGTATGGAAGTAGGAAGTAGGAAGTAGGAAGTAGGAAGTAGGAAGTAGGAAGTAGGAAGTAGAAAGTAGAAAGTAGAAAGTAGAAAGTAGGAAGTAGGAAGTAGGAAGTAGGAAGTTAACTGCTGAATAGTTACGAATAATTTTAAATTAAACTTTGACTTAGCTTATGAAAATTCCTATCCATTTCGAGGGATTAAAGGTGGCAATACAAACTATTGCAGTAGTATTGTTATGCCTCCTTTATGTTAATCCTGCTCTAAGCCAATCGGGTGAAAGTGTTCCAACGGAAGATGTGATTTATTTAAAAGATGGCTCTGTTTACAAAGGAATAATAGTTGATGAAAATGGTTCCTTTATCTATATGGAAGTATTAGATGGTAATCGGATAGACATTCCAAGGTGGAAAATTCGTAAGAAGATGAGTAATAATAATTTTATCTTTCACAATCGAGGTCGTTATCATTATACAAAAGGTTTATTTGGAGCCTTGACTATTGGATTAAGTCCAACAGATGAATCTGTTTTTACAGAACAGGTTTCCTTCCTTGTGGGTTACCGTTTTAATAAGCGGTTTTCAGCAGCTATAGGTCTCGGAAACGAATTGACAACTTCTGAAATGGCTGGCTTTGAGGTAGAAACTAATTTTTCTTCTTATTATTTGTATGGCCGATATTATTTATCAGATTACAGGCGTCGCCCCTTTGTGTATGCACGCGGGGGGTATGGGTCAGGCCCAGCGGATGAAGCGGAATCCGGAAGACATAGCGGTGGGATACAAGGGCAAATCGGTGCGGGGATTCACTTTGCGTCCAAGCGTCGAAGTCGGTTCGTCTTATCATTAGGTTATCATGTTCAACATACCAGCGGCCAGCAATTTTTTCTGGACACCTTTGGCAATGAGGTCTTGGTGGAGTATCCTAATACCTGGATAAACAATTTTGTAATAAGCTTTGGAATTGAGTTTAGGTGAGAAAGTGATTTTATAACTCTCTTCGAGTTCATTACATTAGAATTTATACGATTTACGTAATAATGGTGGACGGTGTCTATCACACGATTCTATAAGAGTAAAACTCATACAGTTAAAGCTATGAAAGGAAACATCTATATATCAATCAGACTTCTGGTTCTGCTAGTATGTTTGTGCCCTCCCCTTTTGACTGCTCAGTTTACCGATGAAATTGACCTTATTGTATATTGTAAAGATGGCTCTGTTTACAATGGCATTTTGTTGGAAGAAACTGATGAATATTTCAATATTGAGGTTTTTGAAAATCATAGAATTGTTATTGCCAAAAATAAAATTAAAAAAGTAAAAAGACGGGAGGACTACTTATATTATAGAAAAGGAAGAACACACAGAACAGAGGGCCTATTCTTTGGCGCTTACGGTGGTTATAATTTTCCGAGTGTAGAATGGGAAGAGGACAATTATTCCAGACATTTTCAAATTTTGATGGGCTATCAATTTAGTTCTCGTGCCTCACTAGCCCTCTCTTTAGAATTAGCGGAAGACGATGTATATTTCAGTGGTTTTTGGGAAACTAAGGTATACTTGGCTCCTTCAGTTTATGGCCGCTATTATTTGTCGGAGGGAGGAATTAGACCTTTTGTGTATAGTCAAATTGGCTATGGATTTGGATTGGAATTAGTAGAATTAGATCCTCAAAATGGTTTTACGATGCAAAATGGACTAGGCCTTCATGTTGCTTCAAAGAGACATTACAAGCTTGTGCTCTCTGTTGGCCATTATCTCCAAAGAGCAAAGGGTACTAACCGTTTCTTTGATTTTTTTGACAACGAGGTCGTCGTCGATTACAAATACTGGATCAGTCGACCGATCTTTAAAATTGGATTAGAGTTCAATTAGGGATCTCAGCTGGCTAAGGTAATTGTTCAACCTCTCTGTCAATTCCCTAGCAACCTTTTATCCCTAGAGAGAAATCGCCCGATGCTACACTTTTGTGGAACAGTCTTGCTTACAATGTACCCTTAAACACTCCTTTATGATTCTTTCAGAATAAACCAGTAAACGCTCAAAAGCATATATAAAATCAACTTCAAAGCGGTATTATGAAGTAGCAATTTCCGCTTTTAAAGTTTTTTCAAAAAAAATATAAATAAGTTTGACAATTACATTTTTATTCTACTATATTTGCGTCGCTTTAAGGCTAAAGGGTCAGTTGCTTTAATGAAAGAAACATCCTTATAAGGCTCAAAAGTAACAAGCGAAAGTAGCTCAGCTGGTAGAGCACGACCTTGCCAAGGTCGGGGTCGCGGGTTCGAATCCCGTCTTTCGCTCAAAGAGCCTTCAAGATGTGGAGGCTTTTTTTTTAAAGCGGTATGATTGCCTTGCAATTCGATGTTGCTTTTAAACAGGATGCCCGAGTGGTGGAATTGGTAGACACGCCGGACTTAAACGTTTTTGTTCTTTGAAATCTTGTATTTGTTTTCTTTTATAAATTCAATTTTATAACTTCATTTTACTATGAAAAAAAATTGGTTTATAAAAAATAGAATTGATGATAATAGATTTATTGAGATTTGTAAGTCATCAAAATCTATGGCAGAAGCTGCATCTAAGCTAAATTTGCATTTTAATTCATTTAAAAAACGTGCTTTAGAATTAGATTGTTATCAACCTAATCAATCTGGAATTGGAACTCGAAAAAACAGTCCAAAAATTCCAATTGATGACATTGTTGTAAGGGGAAGTCATCCTCAATATCAATCTTATAAATTAAAGCTTCGATTATTGAGTGAAAATTTAAAATTCAACCAATGCGAAGAATGTGGTATTGATGATTGGAATGGTAAATCACTCCAAATGGAGTTACACCATATTGATGGAAATCGAACAAATCATTTATTAGATAATCTAAAAATGCTTTGTCCAAATTGTCACAGCCAGACAGATACATTTCGTGCAAAGAATAAAAGAACATGAGTGCCCTTTGGGAAACCATTGGAGTAGAACTTCTCAAATTCGGGGAAACCTTACAGGTCGTGCTGTTGGCAATCCCG
>CAZDTI010000262.1:0-12392 GCA_964508085.1 uncultured Saprospiraceae bacterium
CAACTTTGGGTGTAGAAATAGACTTCGAGCATAAGACTCTGGAGGAGTCGCCCCATCATTAACCCCGAGCCACAGCTCGGGGTTAGAAAAACACTACATATCATGACTCTGGAAGAGTCAAACTCCACCCTTCGGGAGTAGCAACTCCCGAACACTGCAAAAGAGAATGACTCACAAACACAAGCAAATATAACCATGATACTAAAAGAAACCCCTCGCCTCCTCCTTCGCCACTTCGAAATGAAAGATGCCGAAGCACTTTTTCAACTAGACTCAGACCCCGAAGTCCTAACTTACTTACACACCCCACCAGTAACTTCTATTGATGAAGTGAAAAAAGTCATCCGCAGAATCCAAGGGGAATATGAATCAGACGGTACTGCCCGATTGATCGTAGAAGAAAAAGAAACAGGAGAAGCGATTGGTTGGGCAGGACTTAAATATATCAAAACAACGATCAACGGAATGACGAATTTCCACGATGTTGGTTATCGGTTTCGAAAGCCTTTTTGGGGAAAAGGATATGGAACTGAAGCCGCAATTGCTTCTCTGGATTATGGTTTTGACGATCTAGGGTTGAAGAATATATACGCAATGGCGGATGTCAACCACATTGTCTCCAACAAAATACTTACGAAAATAGGGATGACTAAAACGGGAACCTTTGACTATCAGGGCATTCCCCACAATTGTTATTGGATTGAACGTTCAATTTAGTTGCTACTTAGATCGTGAATTAAGTATTTTGAAGTTGAAATTGTAGCTAAAATTGAGATTAAAAGATTCTCCTTTTTCTTACCTTCGCAGCATGAAAGTAGCCATCATAGGAGGAGGAGCCGCAGGTTTTTTTGCGGCCTTGTCAGTTAAGGAGCACCATCCTTCAGCAGCGGTTGTTATTTTGGAAAAGACAACAAAGCTGCTCTCCAAAGTTAAGATTTCTGGTGGTGGTCGATGTAATGTTACCAATGGAACAAAATCCATCAAAGACCTTTCTACAGCTTATCCCCGAGGAGAGAAAAAACTAAAAAGAGCCTTTCGAACTTTTAATACTCAACATACAATGGATTGGTTTGAATCCCGGGGCGTTCGCTTGATGACTCAGGAGGACAATTGTGTATTTCCAGTGGCTCAGGACTCTCAGGTCATTATTGATTGTTTCTTAAAGGAAAGTCGAAAGCTGGGTATAGTCATTCAAATGGGAAAGGGAGTCAAAGGGATTGAATTAATCGATAATCAATTGAAAATCAGTTATATAAAGAATCACGAACCGGAGTTTTTTGATAAGGTGGTTGTCGCTACAGGTGGTTCACCCAAACGATCGGGCCTAGAATGGCTGGAAGAAATGGGACATGAAATCGCTGATCCGGTTCCTTCCCTTTTTACTTTTAATATGCCGGCAGAATCCATTCGAGAACTAATGGGAATTGTCGTTGAAAAAACACTGGTCAGTATTCAAGGAACTAAGTTGAAATCAGACGGTCCCTTGCTAATCACTCACTGGGGAATGAGCGGCCCAGCGATCTTAAAGCTCTCTGCCTTCGGTGCTCGAATCCTCAGCGAAATGAACTATGAATGTAAAGCACAGGTGAATTGGGTGAATGTCCAAAACAATGAAACGGTAATGGAGGAACTCAAGGGTATTGTAGCGGAGCATCCCCAAAAAATATTAGCAAACTATCGACCCTACTTATTGCCTGATCGTTTATGGCAATACCTTTTGGTAAAAACAGAATTACCCCAGAGAAAGAAATGGGGCGAACTTGGTAAAAAAGGACTGAACAAATTGATGACGGTTCTGACTAATGATGTTTATCAAGTCAAAGGAAAGACGACTTTCAAAGAGGAGTTCGTAACTTGTGGTGGTATTAGTTTGTCCTCTATAGATTTTAAGACGATGGAAAGTCGAGCCGTTAAAAACTTGTACTTTGTAGGAGAATTGTTGGATGTCGATGGAATTACAGGAGGTTATAATTTTCAAGCAGCTTGGACGACTGGGTATATTGCAGGGAAGTTGGGTTGAAGAATTGAATAGCTTCTCGTCATCCTGAGTGAGGGCGGCGGAATCAGGAAATTTATCTAATCAACGGGTTTATTAATTCAATTTTTATGAAAGGCATAAACATAATTCTTATCATTTTTCTAAGTTCTCTAGCACATGTTGTCACTGCTCAAAATGACAGCAGTCTGAAAATCTATGGAAATTTTCTTTATGCCGCCTCTAGTCAAACACCTACGCATTTTGACCATGACGATAATGCGCCTTTCCTATACAATCATTTAAGTTTCGCTTTCAGAAAAGAAAAGCCAACGCATTCCGATGAATTTGAATTGAAATTATTGTTTAAAAGCGAAGCTAGAGATAACCATCGGGTTACGCAGTTTGAGACGAGTTTTTCGTATGAACGTGGCTATGAGTTGAAGAAGAAATTATTCAATGTATTTACGGTTCGTTTGGGAGGTGCTGCAAAGTTGTTTTATTTACGTGAGGATATTGACTCAAGAGAATTTAATCCGAGGCCCGTTTTAAATAATGTTGGAGGGATATGGGTCGGCCCATTTGCTCATTTGGAATTTGATATCACTGATCGCATCTATTTTGATTTAAACACTTCACCATTTTCCGCTAATTTTACTATTAACGAAACTCGTGAGGAAATTTTAGCCCCCAACGGCGAATGGAGACAGTTCACAAGTACTGACTTTGATTCCTATCTTTTTCAGGAGCGAATACTCCGGATTGGGGTAGGCTTTCGTCTGGGCTACATGGGAGGCGAAGATGAGGAAGATGAGTTGCAGCAAGAGTGGGACGAAAAACGGAAGAAAAAAGGAAAAGGTAAAAAGAAGAAAAGAAAGAAAAAAAGGAGAGGGTAGATAAGCCCTAGTTGACCATATTTTTTACTTTTTTCTCCCGTACTTCAAACATATGTCCAAGCTTGTCAACTGCGATCTGCCACTCCATCATTGATTCAGGCTGGCCATACTTTTTTATTTGTAAGGGCATCGCTGTTCTGATATTTTCGAAATTGTTCTGCACAATTGTTTTGAATTTTTCATGATTAATGTCACCATTGTTTAGAAGTGTTTTGTAGCGATCCCAAAACTGTTCTTGAAAATCCTCTTCTTCGTAAAAGGCAAAGAATAATTCAGAGATCATATTCTCTTTGTTTCCTTCAATAAAGGACAATGGTTTTCGATTAATATCCACCCAATTGACGACGTCCAAATCAAAAAGAACAAATCTAAATTTTTGGTCTTCAACTGCATAGAACCGAACATTAGTATAGGGCCAGTCTACATTTGCGATGTAAGATTGGAAGACCATATAATCTATAAAGTTATCTAGGTCTATTTCTGATTTCAGATACTCAATGTCTTTTGCAGTGATTGCTTCTGCCAAAGCATCGATACGATCAAAGTCCCCATCTTTTTTTACAAGCGCTGGATTTGAAATTTTTGCTAATGTTATATCGCTTTTGGATACGTCGTTGAGACCTGCCATGCCATTGGTATTCGCTTCGGTTCTAAGGTTGAGTAGGCCAAGAAACAATTCATTTACAAAAACTAGGGCAGGCTCTCCATAAGCAACTTCTAGATCTAGGCCAGCTTCAATGGCGAGTTGTGTATAAGATAAATCTTTCAACATTGTTTGCTTAAAATCATTACCTGAATTTCTCAGACGAATGGCCTTTATTTTATCCAAATTATGATGAGGTAATACGACTGTAGGGTTAATCAACTTACGGCTTCGATTGTTATATTTTTTATCAAACTTGACGCCGATAGAACTCAAAGAAAAAGCTTTGGAATAATTTCCTTTTAGCTCTAATTCAACCAGCTCCTCGGAAATGACTAACTGCTTTGATCGGTAAAGCTCAAAGAAAGCTTCGATCTCTATTTCTTTCGAAGGTTGCTGATACATGCTGTCAAAAGTATTTTGGTCCACCTTGAGATTAACAATGGCTAAGTTTGTTTCTATTTCATTTAATGGTAAATCTATGTTAATGGTATCACTGAGTTGATCCAAGTTTTCATTGAATGTAGAGCAAGTACTTAAGAATAAAAAAAGAAGAAAAAGATGGTATTTATTTGGGGTCATGTTTCTTTTGGGGTGTTTGTCGAGAAAGCTAAATTAGATCTTATGTCTTAAGCCGAATAGGACTGCTGTTTTCGGATCATCTACAAAATAACCTTTTGGAATATCTCTAAGTTCATAACTAAATCCAAAAGTAAGTGACCATTTGGGTTTCCAAAAGTACCTTCCTTCGCCAGTCAGACCTAACCTCCAAAAGTACTTTTCCCGAAAGTCAGAATCCAATACTTCTTTTGTATTTCGAAGTAGGAGTCCCGTGGCCACTCCCCATTTGTGGGATAGCTGATAGACAAGGTTTAAAGGCATTTGCATTTTGAGGGTATGAGCGGTATATGAAAGTTCGCCCAGCTTTCCAGAGGAGAAGAGGTATCGACCGCCAAGTCCAATTTCTGAGTATATTTTTCTAAAGAGTCTAAATTGATAGGTAGTACTAAAATCAAAAATAGTAGAGTAAGCATTCTTTAGTTTATTGCCATTTAAGCTTATTGTCGGATTTAGCCCGAGGCCTGTGTTTGCTTGAAGATGAAAACCAGATTGTGCATTTCCAAATGGTAAAAATAATAAGATCAGGCTATAGAGTAAGTAGGGTTTTAGTCTTTTCATACTTTTGGGGTGGTTGGGGTTAGTCACAAAATACTATTGCCCTTATAACAACAAATCCCCCTTCGTGTTGCGAAGGAGGATCGTTTTTATTCTAACAGGATAATATTTTTTAGTTTCTAACCGGCTCTACTTGCCCACTAACGGAAGTTTGTTCAGCAACCTTCCGCGCTCCAAACCACACAAAAGGCAGGAAGAATAATACCAAGGCAAAATTAAGCTCCTGTACCTCAGAAAGGGCTCTGGCAATCTCTTTGTCGTAAGCAGCCATTGGTTTGAAAATGAGATACAAAACGACATTCGCAACGAACATAATTCCTAATTCCATAGTAGGAACGGGTAAATGAAAACGTTTCACTAAGTTACGAACGAAAGGAATGAATTTTACCGCTAGAGGTAAGAACAGCATGAAAGTGGTGAAGATGTAAATAAATATTCGCTTAGCGGTTAGGTGGAGCGCAAGCCCAGATTTACGATTACCATCTTCATCATAAAGATGCCAAAGCGCATGGTTATGAAAGTTAATTTCTCCTTGCTGATTATCTTCTGCAATTCCTTCCGGTGTTTCGATACCAAAAATTCTTTGCCCCCAGCTGATCTCTTCTCCAACAAGGAAAATGAACAATAAAGCTAATAACAAAAACCAAATTCGCTTAGTATAAGTATTATAGAAATTGGCTACCTCTTTCTTTGCAAAACTATTGTTACGGAAAAATAAAATGAAAAACAAAATAGCCGTAGCAAAGAAGAGTAGGGTACAGGTCCATTCCAAAATTCCATCTTCTTTAGCTAATTGTTTAAAAGTATGATCGGGCAAAAAAAGCATCAAATAACCAAGTGCACAAATAAGAGTAACACCGATAGCAGTCCGTGGCCAATTGTTTATTAAATTTGACATAGTATGAAGTTTATAAAATTCGTTATTTATTTTGACTACAATAGATTTTGTTTAGTACGCACGGACGGTCTTCCCTTTAGAAGCCAGAAGGTGCGCAGACTAAATCGAAGTAGTTTGATTACTTAGTATAATTCAATTTCAAATTTCCTTTCTTATTCATCAACCATACAAAAGGTACAAGGAATAGAATAAAGGCAAAGTTGAATTCCTCTATCTCAGAGAGACCTCGCCCAGCACCATCCCAACCATGTCGTAATGGTTTGAAAGCTTTGAATAAAAGAATGTTTAGAATAAATAGAATACCTAGTTCAATGGCTGGAACCGGAATGTATAATTTCTTAACTAAGTTCTTTACAAAAGGAATGAATTTTACAGCCAAGGGAAGTAGGAATAAGAATGATAAGAAGATGTAGACGAAAATTTTCTTAGCGGTAAACATCGCAGCAAGTCCTGTTTTTGCTACCTTCTCCTCTGCATCCATATCTGAAGAGTAGTGAGTCAGCCAGAACGAATTATGAAGATTACTTTCTCCTTGTCTATTACCTGCAAAACCTTCCCAGCCAAAAAGTCGTTGCCCCCAGCTAATTTCTTCTCCCATTAAAATAAAGAAAAGTAGTGCTAAAAGAAGGAACCAAGTTCGTTTTCCTTTGGTGCTGAAAAACTCCCGGTCTCCACTATCAGCAAACTTATTCTCTTTCAAAAAAAGTATAAAAAACAGAATAGAACTTCCCAAAAAGAAAAGCGCTCCCGCTGTTTCAAAAGGTCCATCTTCGTTAGTCATTGGTCTAGAAATAGACTCGGGTAAAAACATTACCATAAATGAAAAGAGACAAAACAAAAAGGCGTAAATATAGATTCTATTCTGTCGTGAAAATATTAAATCCATGTAGTAAGTATTTTTAGAAACCTACTCGAATGACTCGAGCGGGCGGGTTGAAAATTGGTTATTATTTTATCAATACGTTTTTATTCTTTTTAGCAGACGTGACTTCCTTAAACAAAGTATTTAAAGTCTCTGCATTTTTATTGCTGTATCGTTCTTTAATGATTTCTTGATTCCGTTTACCTTGCTTTGCATACACCTCTGGGTGATTTAGTAAATAACTGATGGCCTCTGCCAATTGTTTTGCATTGCCCTGATCTACCAACATGTTTTCTACCAATTCCGGAACACCAACATGTCGGGTCGAAATGACTGGCTTGCCATAGGCCATTGCTTCCATGATCGCAACCGGAATTCCCTCTCTATCCATTGTTCCGCCAGGAAGCTGAACGTCTTTACATGGAAGACAAAAGAAATCGCAACTCATCGTCATAATGTTTAAGATGTCAGCATGGATCTTTCCAAAGAATTGAATCCGATCTTCTAATCCCATTTTCTTCGCCAATCCCGGAATGTCCATATGTCCATAGCCCGCAGACCAAACTTTGTAATCCGTTCTGTCCATGATCTTCATCGCTTCTAATAAAGTATCGTAGCCTTTGCGCTCCTCATATGATCCAACTATCAAAATGTGCTTCTGATCTTCATTAATAATATCGTCATCATCAACATACAATTTCACTACCTCAATTTTATCTCCATCGATCTGAAAAGTATCAATCATGTATTGTTTATTAAAATCAGAAATGGTCACAATACGGTCCGTTGCTTCCATCGCAACCTTGAACATGTCCCAATTTGGATTTCGCCACAACTCATGTGCATGTATTGTTACAGTCAAAGGAATACCTGTCAACCTTTTCAGGAAATAAGCTACATATAATTTTCGATCACCAAAATGTGCATGTATCAAATCAAGTCCTTTGGCATCTCCAGCATAGTTGGCGGCAATCGCAAAATCTGCGACCGCTCCATTTTTGAGTGCCTCAGAAAATAGTTTAATATACAAAGCCGGCTGTTTCAAAAAGTAAACAATCTGCATCAATATGCCACTGTATTTTGAAACGCTATGTACTTTCCAGGAATCATGTGGATTATAGGTTCCATGATTTCGTTTAGTCGTAAAAATAGAAATATCACAACCCATTTCTTCCTGCGCACAAAGTTCGCGGTAAATAAATCGATGAATGCCTTGTTTCAAGCCAAGTATGTATCCAATTTTCATATTGTGTATTGTATGTCGTGTATCGGTTTTTGAATTCTTATCTTATCCAACGGTTTGCTGTGCTTTGGCTTTTTTAGGTTCGTGCTGTTCCAAAGCAGTAGTAATTACCTTTGTTATATCTTCCCATCCCGCGTCATTTATTTTCTGTTTCATTATCTTTTTGAAGCCAGGTTGTAACAATTTATCTACATAAGTCAAAACCTTCTCTTGATCTTCTGTCGAAAAGATAAGGCCCATTTCCTCTAATGGCAGGTTTACAGCCATCTGTCGTCCACCAACGTAAATAACTGGGGTACCAACCAATGCAGATTCTCTCGCAATGGTGTCTCCAGAAGAAATAGTGAGGCTGGCAAAATATTGGAGATGCATAATGTCGGGAATGCCGCCTAATAACTTAGTCACTAAGTGATCGTACCTATCGTGGTCTTTTTCCGGGTAGTAAAGAATGGTATATCCTTGGTCCTTTAGCTTTTGAAAAGCAGGAGCTAAGTCAATCAATTCATAGTCGTCATAATTCAAACTAATAGAATCTATGTCCCTACAAAAGACAAAAGGCTTACCTACCAAGTCAAGACGAGATAAACAAGAGGCATCCGGTTTAAAATTTTTCAAGTAAGCGGTTTCCTTAAATCCATTGTAGAATTGAATTTTGTCGGTAGAACCATTCTTTGAAGACTGTAAGTCCTCAGGCAATTTCGTTCGGATACTATCCGGAATAAAAAAGTTCGTTGCAAACCGTTTGCACATATTGAAAATGAATTGGTATTCATAATCGTCGTGAAATAAAACGGCAGGAATGCCAAGTGGCTTGGCTACTACACCAGGATAGAAACCAAAGGAGGTTACTACATCTGGTTTGTCTTTTAAGTATAAGCTCATGAAGCCTAGAGATCGTTGTACCAGTCCCATGATTTTACCCAACTTCCCCTTATAGTGTGTCCCTAAAGGAACGACTTTGAAATCGGGGTATTCTTTGGTAATTACCTTTAGAAGGTTACCTCTATTTAGAACAGTAATGGTGATGTCATGGCGTTTGTTTAGCTCATTTAGCGCGTTCTTATAGAAGTTTACATCCGCTAAGTGGACCATGTCAACCAGGATCTTCATATTTCGGTTATTTGTGAAGTTAGTAAGTAAGAAAAACGGGGTTTACCAAACTAACAGTAATGTGATAGTATGACACAACATATTAATACGAAAAGCGGGCCTAATTGTTAAACGGATAGACCTTTCCCTAAAGTAAAGGGATACAAAAGTATTTTGCACCAATTATGTTGGATAAAGCACTTAAAAAAATAGGAGTTGGGTATTCTGTCCACCTCAATCGGCTAAAGACCAAAGGTATATAGTAGACAAAGGAGGTTTTGGGAGATAAGAACTATCTGAGTAAGCACAAAAATAGACAACTTTTGGATAAATAACCTTCTATTTTAAGGTATTTTATTAATAGTAAATTTACGAAATGTGGCTCGTAGAAGGGAGATATGAATAGATATAGGTGAAAAGTGGTTGTTTCTTGAGTATAAGCGCCTGTTTAATGCCTTGGATTGAAGATAATAGGAGGTTTAATTGCTTTACCGAAGCGCTTATTAGGTGCTAAAAAGTATTGCAAATCAATAGAATAGTACCAGATGTGTTTCGATAAAAAGCCTCTATCCTGCCTTCCATCTTTTGTCACTAGTATTTCTCCACTTACACTAGGTTTACCACTCATGCTAATACTAACATTACAAGAAGATCGCCCACCATCTGAATGCCGTTTTTCTAAACCTAAACCTGCGTAGAATGGCACTCTGATTTTAGCAGTTTGTAAGGAACGTTCCACTAGTGTATTTCCATCCGTGTCTATGCTGGTCTTACTAATTTCTTTTTTACGACGAAGGCTAAGGCTTACTCCATAACGCGCAACAACCTTTAGGTTACGTTTCCTCAAAGCTTTGTATTGCCTTTTATCATCTGCTTTTAGCAGAAATGCAATAGGGATCTTGAGACTGTATTCCTCATGAAAAATATCTTGACCAGAAAATTCATATTGATAACCATCTCGGACAGCAAGCAAGCCCGTTTCGAGGTGAATTCCTACTTTGCTACTAAAACTCGCCCATCTGAATTTTACGGAACCCAATTTCTTTTGGGCAACCAAGCCAAAACTGAGCCCAAGAAAGGACTCCTTATCAACAGGACTTTCCTCTATGAAATAGAAACTATTATGTACCCCTGATTGTAAACCGATGAAAATGGATTGCTTCTTTTTTTTACTCTGCCCAATCAAGAAAAAAGGAAGGAGGAAGGCTGATAGAAGAATGATTAGAAATTTGGATTTCATGAAACATAGATTGAAGCGTTTTATATAATATCCTCAAACTCATCTTCCTCTTGATCCTTTGGCATATGTCCTAATTTGTTTTTTTCCATTTGAATGAAAACGCTTTCTACTTGATCCAAGTAACTTGGCGTAACCATAGCTTCCAATTCTTTCATGTTGCTCAATAGAGGCCCAGATCTATATTTATAGGTTTGCACTAACAATCCTTTTTCAAATTGAATACTAAACTTATCCTCCATTCGAAAAGCAGTAATCAAGTAAGAAGAATGTTTAATGTAGCCAAGTATACGCATAGATTGGTCTTTGAATCGAATAGTTAAAAAATAAAAAAAGAAGAAGACGATACATTTAGATTCCCTTTATGTTTCACGCCTCTCCACACAAGACTCTGGAAGAGTCGAACCACCATTACCCTGAGCCGCAGCTCAGGGTGGAAAACCCGCACACTTCACATATCTGACTCTGGAAGAGTCAAACTCCACAAAGCCTAGAGTCGCAACTCTAGGCCAAAAATGAAATAAGCACCCCAGCCGCCACCGCCGATCCAATCACGCCCGAAATATTACTAGACATTGCATACTGCAACAAATGATTGCTAGAATCATATTTCAAAGCAATCTCATTCGCAACCCTTGAAGCCATTGGAACCGCACTTAAACCAGTCGCCCCAATTAAAGGATTGATTTTCTTTTTAGCAAATAAATTATAAAACTTAGCAGCAAATATTCCTCCTGCAATCGAAATAGCAAAAGCTATGAAACCACCTATTACAATCATGAGTGTAGTGGGATTCAAAAAACTAGTAGCGGTCATCGTCGCACCAACAGTTAAGCCGAGGAATATAGTCGCTGAATTCATAATCGTTTCAGAAGCCGCCTTAAATAATCGGTTTGTATCAGATCCAATCTCCTTAATTAAATTTCCAAATAACAACATTCCTACAAGGGGGACTGAAGAAGGTACCAATAAGGCAACTATGGTTCCTAATACAATAGGAAAAACAATCTTCAAAGTACGCAGATTGTTGATTTTAACTTTATTTGGAAATTGCTTCTCTTGCTCCTTCATGTTAATTTTTAACTCCTTTTCCGTAACGGTATATTTTACAACCAAAGGAATAATGACAGGAACCAAGGCCATGTAAGAATAGGCCGCTATAGCAATTGGTCCAAGCAAGTGAGGCGCTAGTTTGATAGCGGTATAAATCGCCGTTGGACCATCAGCACCACCAATGATGCCGAGTGCCGCAGCTTCTGGAAGCGTGAAACCCATAACAACGGCCGCAAGTAAGACACTAAAAATCCCAATTTGTGCAGCAGCACCAAAAAAAGCGAGTCTCAGATTTCGGAGCATAGGACCAAAATCCGTCATCGCTCCAACCCCCATGAAGATAAGTGGAGGTAACAAACCTGTTTTGATTAGCGCATAGTATAGCATGTTCATGATGCCATAATCTTTAGCAATGCCTACTAAGGAAATGTGGTGCAAAGTCTCTTCATCTAAAGTGACTACATTCATCTGACCACCAGGAAAATTCGCCAGTAAAACACCAAAAGCAATAGGAACCAAAAGTAAGGGTTCGTATCTTTTTGCTATGCCAAGATACAGCAACAGAAAACCTAAGGCCAACATTAATAAAGTACTCGGCTGTGCTGCAAGCTCCCCGAAAGCGGTCATGTCATAAAGCCGTTGTAGTATGTCCATCTGTTTAATTTTTACGAATTAAATCTATTTTTTCCAATAGCGGGCTACTGGTAAGTTAACAGTCAATAGTTAACAGTTAGAATTATTGAATTAAAAAGATAACATCATCTTCTTCAATCTCTTCTCCATGTCGACCAACTACTTCTACTATAGTACCCGATTGGTCAGCTGTTATAGCGTTAATGACTTTCATGGCTTCTATGTAACCTATTGTCTCTCCGGTAGTTACGTTGTCTCCAACCTTAAGTGCAACTTCATGACTGTCTTTTGTCAGGTAGAATTTTCCTTCTAAAGGAGCAACGATTTCTTTGGTGTCTCCACTAGCTGCTGAGGCTGAGATTCCAGTAGTAGGCTCTGGCGCAGATTGTTGAGATGGGCTTGTAGTTAAATTTGTGGAGCTATTGTTATTGTCATTATAGGAAACTTGAACTTTGTATTGCTCACCATCAACATTGATGTTCATTGTTCGAGGACTGGGTACTGTGGTATTGGCTGCAATGGGAACTGGAGCGACGGCGGTAACACTTTGTTGATTGGCTGCAGCTTTTCGCTTGGCAAGGTCTTTTTCAAAATTTTCTTTTGCCTTTCCAGAGCGGTAGTCTAGATATTGAGCAGGGTGCATTGCATACTCCAAAAGTTCCTCGTCATCCTCTCCATAATCCCAGC
>CAZDTI010000263.1:0-12376 GCA_964508085.1 uncultured Saprospiraceae bacterium
ATCATGGGGCGGGTACCCCAAATGTCGTCAACTTAGTGGTTTTCGGAACTTCGCGGGAAGGAAAGAGAAGAGCAAAAGTTCTGAAAGCCCTCCCTCAGGTTCCTTGAAGTTGACGACATTCGCGGGTGCCCCATGCTTTGGAATCTTAGGTTTTCAGCCTACCCACTAATACTTTAAAATAAAAACCAAAAAAATGAAAATAACATACTTCACCATCTGTTTTTTGCTACTGCTCCTTTTCAGTAGTTGCAACGAAAAAGAATTAGAAAGAATAAATTTTCTAGAAATCACTACACATCCGGTGGAGGAGGTAACCCTAATCTCCGCAAACTTAAACGGAGAACTAAAGGGCATCCAAGTAGGTGTAGTGGATCAACATGGCTTCGTATGGTCGAAAACCAACGAAGATCCTGATTTTGTGCTTAACGACGGGAAAGTACTGTTAGGCGCAAAAGAAGCTGACGGGGTTTTTACAACGGAAATAGCAATGCTGGAAAAAAATCAAAGCTACTTTGTACGAAGCTTTGCCATTGCAGAGGGTGAAGAGATATACGGGAAGACCATTTCTTTTACCACACATGACATAGCGCTAACGACTGATTCGATCTCTTATATTCAAGCCAGAACAGCAGTTATTCATGGATCCTTTGCGGGGATCAACTCGACGGTAGAGCTGAATGGTCTTGGAGTGGTTTGGTCAAGAACAAATCCGAACCCTGTCATAGACGGAGATACACCGGACTCTTTTGTAGTTTTAGAAGTGGACCTTGGAGACGGCCCATTTTCGGGAACGATTCCAGATTTGCAAGATAGTAGTTTCTATTATTATAGAACCTTTGCCATCTTGAATTTTGGGAACGAAATCAGATACGGAGAAACGAAGACCTGGGAGACGGAGCTAAATGATGTATGGCATCAAAAAAGAAATATGATTGAACCGACTAAAGTTGGTCGTGGCTTTGCGATAGACGGTTACGGATATTGCATTTATGAAAACAAAGTATATCGATATGATCCGGTAAACGATACTTGGGACTTCAGGCAGCAACATAGCGAACCTGCACTTTTTAAAGGAGGTTATTTTGCCATTGGACCTAATATTTACATCACTTGCGGAACCCATAATGATGCATTCCCTGTTACCAAAAAAATGTATAAATATGATACCCTAAACGATCAATGGTCGATTATGCCAGACTTTCCCGGAGAAGCTCGAAAATGGGTGATTGCTTTTGCAATTGGAAATGTTGGTTATCTGGGACTAGGAGAAAGAGCAGACGAATCAGAGATCACAGACTTTTGGAAATTCGAAGAGGGAATAGGTTGGACTGAATTGGAAATTACCAACCCTGATTTTCCGGGAACGAATCACTATGTTTTAATTGGTGGTTATACGGACGGTGAAAGAGGTTATATCGTTGGAGATCAAATCTCTGCTAATTTTTGGATCTATCATCCTGCAACCAACACTTGGGAAGAAAAAGAGGATTTACCGGGTGGTAGATCTCAAGGGCATGGTAGTTTCCACATCAATAACGAATTATACTTGTGTACAGGAACAACCGAAGGACAGGCGGCAACAAAAGTACTATATCGTTATAGCTATGAAAAAGATGAATGGGCAAAGTTGGCTTCACTTCCAGGTTTAGCCAGACACAATGCTATGGCTTTTGCTATTGGTAATAAAGGATATATCGGTGGAGGGCATTATTCCTGGCCTAATACTACGGATGAGTTTTGGGAGTATAAAGCGCCTTTGGATTAGGGAGATAAATTAAAATGTCAATCAAAATTAAAATCTTCTATCGTGAATCCCGCGTATCGGTTTTTTAATTTTTATTCTATTCGCAATTTTGATTAATAACTTTGGTCATTAGTCAATTTAGGTGGCTGCCCTGTTCCGGATCTTTCCGTTGCAATCCAAGCTTAATGATCAGTACAGAGTTGGATGCAGGATCATTGAGCTTGACGGTAGGAAAGATAGGTGAGCCATTCCAAGTGAAATTATCAATGAACCAATTTTAAAACCAAAACCAAATGAAACTCAAACACTTTTCAATAAATATAAAACCACCTCCTATATTCTCATTTATTTGTTTTATAACAATAACACTACTTTTCGTCACCTGCAAAAAAGACAAATACCAAAGAGTTGATTTTACCCCTATGGTCATTGACTCTATCGTAAAGATATCTCTGGATTCCGTACGAGTTTATGGCGAGGTAAAAGAGGTTGAAAAGATAACCGATCGTGTCCATTCGTATGGTCTCATTTGGACTACCTCTGCTGAGAATGAAACATTAGATGTCTCTTTATTTGAGAACACGCTTCGGATAGGAGCTTTGAATGGAGATGAACCGAATGGCCGATTTGACGCTGTCCTAAATGTCGTAGCAGGTATAAGTTATCACTTTGCAACTTATGCTTCACCAGATAATGATCGTTTTTTTTATAGTGATATTCTGACCTATTCAACAGGTACGGGTGCTGTTTTTACTGATCCCGTTTATTATGAAGGGAATTTTAAATACGAAATGAAAGCGCATTTGACTGGAATAGAAAAAGGCTTAACAGTAGTTCAACATGGTTTCTGCTGGTCGCTGACAGACGAAGATCCGCGTTTCGATGCGGATACTGTTCAACTTGGCCCTTTTGAAAATGAAATAGATTTTAGTTTTAAACATTTACATTTCGCTGATAGCACCGCGGAGATAAATCCACATTATATTCGTTCTTATGCCGTTTTTAGAAATTCAATTGGTCAGGAGGAGACGGTGTTTGGAGCAGTGACTATTTTTGATGGGGATTTTAATTTCTGGACACCAATTGCACCTTACCCGGGAGGAGGTCGGTCTGCAGCCAGTTGTTTTGTGCTAGAAGGCAAAGCTTATATAGGGGCTGGTTGGAAAGGTGGTGGAGCAGTGTTTGATGATTTTTGGGTTTACGATCCTGATTTTGGATGGGAGCAAAATCCGTATAATTTTACGTTGGGAACACCTCCGATCGCAGGGATGGGCTTTGCGATTAAAGGAAAAGGATATCTCGGAATTGGTAATGGATTGGGTGGCTCCAATTCAAACATTTGGGAATTTGATCCTCATCCTGACAGTACTACTTGGAAGCCTGGTGGTCCCTTATTTCCAGGGGGTGGTTCAGCTCCAATAGCTGGAGTGGGCTTTTCCATCAATGATTCTTTAGGGTATTTTGGAACAGGAAAGCCTGCTGGAGTGCTTAATAGAAGCTTTTTTTTCCAATACAATCCAGCCACGAATGAATGGAGTGAGCTAAATGAACTAGCCAGTTTCGGAGGAGGCGAAAGATCCGAAACAACTGGGTTTGCAATTGGTGATAAAGGCTATCTTGGTTTTGGTGGCATAGCAGATATTTGGGAATATGATCCTAGCAATAATACCTGGACGGAAAAAGCAGCTTTTCCAGGACCATGGAAGATCAGAAATTTTACCATTGGTTTTGAATTGAATGGTAAAGGTTATATCGGAACAGGGAAGAACTCCGTAACAGGGGAACACTTAAATGATTTTTGGGAATTTGATCCAAATGATGATTCAGATGGATTTGATGAAAATGGAAATCCTATAGGAAAATGGACTCGAAGAGCAGACCTTCCAATAGCTTTTATCGATGGTGTTGGTTTCTCAATAGGTCAAAAAGGCTATGCAGGTTTGGGTAGTTTTTCTGGAGACTTTATGCCGATTATATGGGAATACAATCCCTAAAATATTTCCTTTAAAAACCAACCCTCACAATACCAATATATAGTAAAGTGAAGGTTGTTTCATTAAGAGAGGTCACAGGGATTATTATTTACGAAGTCCTTTCCTTAGCTTGCTTGAATCGAAAAAGGAATCGACGGATGTGCATTCAAATTGAAATTCACACGAAGACTTTTTCTTCTAAAACGGCTGATCATTCTCTTTATTTTAAAGCCCATGATTTCTAAAATGCCTTTAATGCTATAACGAGTTTGAGCGACGAAAATATATGTATTTTTATTGTTACAACGATCATTGTGAACTAAGTATGATTCCTTTGTCGTACTATACAAACGGGCCAATCCTTTGGAGTTGGTTCCATAAATGAGATATGGATTACTGTGTTTTTTGATGGCTAGGGCCAATTTGATCCAAGTCAATAAATTAGTAATCGACTGACTGCGGTGTTTGGAGGCCAACCAGAAACAAGTGATTTCTGTAAATTGATTGGGGCAAATTAATTTTTCCTGCAGTGCTGATTGGTTTTCCGCTTTTGCAAAAAACTCAATTGTCCGAAACTCGGGACCCATTCCTAAAATGAAACCGCCAATCATTTCGCCATTTAAGGTAAGTGCAAAAGTTTTGTTTTCCTTTAGGTAGGAGAGAGGAACTGGTAGGCCAGAACACTTTTCATAAGCTTTTGCATATTGAGTCATTTCTTCTTGTGTCGTCAGTTGGTTTAAAGCAGGGAGATTTTTCATTTGGTTAGTTTTTTAAGTTTAGAATTTCTTTTTTGTTAAAAAGTATACTGCAAAGAAAAAACACTACTGCGCTGTCTATTAGCGTAGTGCTTTTTTGAGGGTGAAAAACTTAAAATGAGGGCTTATTAGGCGTAAGCCGTAGATGGTATTATAATGCTTGAGGCTCTTTTTATGCGGGTTTTAGACACATAGGTATGTCGCGGCCGAGCGGCAAATGTTTCTCCTGTCATTCCGAGCGAGCATAGCGAGTCGAGGAACAGAAGGTGCATTTTTCCTTTTGTATTTCGAGCGACTTACCCTGAGCTTGTTGAATGGGAGGTACGAGTCGAGAAATCTAGCTCCAAACTAAAACGCTACTTTTCTAATGGAACTAGATTTCTCCACGTGTTTATGCTCTGCATAACCCCGTCCGTCTGCTACAATCGGACAGGTTTGGTCGAAATCTCCGTAGGAAAAGGTAGAATTCCTGTTATCCTTCGACTCGCTATGCTCGCTCAGGATGACAGGAGGAACATCCGTGGCTCGGTCGAAATAAGCCTATGTGTTTAAAAAATACGCTAGTAGATAGAGCTATCGCTAAACAATATTGCTTCAAAATCAACAGTGCTCTACAGAGTCACATATTACACCTGACCCTAAAGACAGAAATTGACAAAGCCGATCTTGTAAGAAAGGCCTTGATAAGGAGGAATATTTTTATCTTGCACTATACTTACAAGACTTAGAAGAAAAGGAAACCAAATACATCGTAAACTACATACCGTGAAATCGACCAACGATCATATAATTGAATCTACCTTCACCGCCATTTTATCTGAGTTAGATGAAAATTCTCCGGAAAATACTTTTTTCAATTCCATGAAATCTGCGAATTTGCCAATTGACAAAAGGATGTTGGCTAATTTTATTATTCAGGATTTCCCTTGGCCCATTGGAGTAGAGTTGAGGCGCTTGTTTTCTGGGGACCGAATCAAACGGGATAAGCAACGGGTAGAACAAATTTTCATCATTGCCGAAAGAATGGCGCAGGTGGTTTGTTTTTGTTTTATGGCGCAGTACTGGAATGAACAACGGAAAAAGGCCTTCGACTTTTCCACCGATTTCAAAGCACAGCTCAATGGATTCAGACGACCCAGCTTCGGCGTGTATGTAGGGATTTTTCGAGCGGTGCTTAATCAGTTTAAAGAAAAAAATACAGCTCCATTTCTAGAAATCGAAGAAGGAAAAGGAGATCGAATTTTAAGTTTGTTTAATGACTTTGTAGAAAAGCGAAACGATGTCCAGCATCAGAAAGGAAATACTTCCTGCGAAGAGTTAGAAGAAATGCTTATTGACTTATTAAAGGAATTGGCGTTTTTGGTCAAGTACAAATTGGTAACCATCAAAGAAATAAAAGTATTTAACCCGCGTTTCAAACCCGTTACGTTTAAGCACACCATCAGTTTGCTCAATAGTCAACACGAAGATTTTAATGCGGTTGAACAAAATTTTGATTTTTTCTTTGACAGTCATTCTGTTCTGATGCTTCGTGGTAACAACTTTGAAGGATCCCACCTGAATCTCTCTCCCTTCATTATAGACACAGGTTCTATCTTGGAAAGCCAACAGATTGCTAATGTGAAAAATGGGATTTACCTCCTCAATGAAATTCGTTCTAACAAGAGTTTGTACACTTTTACAAATGCGCGGGAGCAAGTGAGCTTTAAAGGGATAGAGGGTTTTGAAGAGGTGGAGAATCAGTTGGAGGAGTTGAAGAAGATGTTGTTTTAGAAGCTCCCCTTTCTATTCATCAACCAAACAAATGGAACCATAAATAGAATGAAGGCAAAGTTAAATTCTTGTATTTCTGATAATCCCCTTCCCACACCGTCATACATTACATGCAAGGGCTTAAATGCATTGAATAGAAGCTTATTTATGATGAATAGAATTCCCAATTCAATAGGGGGGACAGGGATGTAAAATTTCTTTACAAAGTTTCTAACGTTAGAAATGAATCTTACAGATAAAGGCAGCAAAACCAGAAAAGAAATAAAGAAATAAAAGAAAATCTTTTTTGAGGTGAACCACATTGCTATTCTTATTTTCAGAACGGTCATAGTGTCCTTCTGTTTTGAGATTGATTCATTCAAGTATGATAATAAACCATGAAGATCATGTTCAGCATTTACATTAGCATTAGGAAAATGTCCATATCCGAAAATACCTTGTCCCCAACGAACTTCTTCTCCCATCAAAAATAAAAATAAAAAGGCCAAAAGGAGGAACCAAATTCGTTTCGTCTTAGTGCTGAAGAACTGCTGATCAGCGGGGTCTGCAAAGTTCTGTTCGTTCCAGAATAGGTTAATAAATAAGACGGAAGCATTGAAAAAAAGTACAGCTCCAACGAGGTCAAAAGGACCATCTTGGGAAATTAAAGGTAGAAAAGTGTCTCTGCTTAGAAATAGAATTGTGCTGTAGCAAAATAAGCAGAATAAGAATATAGAGAGGTATAGTTTAATTTTTATATTCAATAAGTTTAAATTCATAGGCAAATACAATTAATCTTTTCGCTTAAAAAATTCCTTTCCATTCTGATCAACATAACCAAAATTCCCCTCCTCATATTCTACTAGAAATAAATCTTCCCCTTCTTCAATAGTTATGGAGTGATACTTCGCTAAAATTATTTCCTGATGATTTAATGACTTTAGAACACCCCAATATTGTCCATTCCTGAATTTGTAATACTTATGTTGACCATAATAAAGACTGCTGTCGTATTTGTACTTCGGTGGATCAGGAATTAGGAGTTCATCATAAATATATCGTTCAATGGTATCACCAATATAGACGTTTCCCTTGTATACTCTGGGCATATTTCTAAAGAAGAATCCATATTTTCCATTTCGTTCTACTACAAAGAAGTCCGTAGACAATCGTTGCACGGAGTCGTAAATGTAGTCGGTCGTATCAGCGATCTCTTTATACTTAATCGCAAAAAGGGAATCTTTTTTGAAAATGAAGGGCTCTAGGTTCTCCAATTTATGTCCGGGCATACCGGGTATTAGTTTCGAAGCACGGCATTTATTGTATTCGATTCTTTTTCCATTTTGATCAATATGGTGTTCATTATCTCCGTAGACAACTTCCGCACAATTAAAATAATAATCACTGACCTTTTCATAAATGGGTTGTACCACCCAATCGCCGTTTGGATTGATAAAACCGTATTTGTCCTTTTGTTTGGCAATGGCCAATTGGTATTTGAATGGCTTTATGATTTGGAAAGTAGGTTCGGTTGTGGTATTTCCATTTTCATCTGCCAGGCCCCATTTTCCGTTTAATCCAATGGGATACCTTTTTGTTTCCAGATTGTAATCTGCAGGTGGTTTCGTTGTGCAATAAACGAACAGCGTCAGCAAGAAAATGTAAGGTAGCTTAGTTCTCATATCTTTAATGAACGATGTTTTAGATTTCGTCTAAGCCTAAAGATAAGCGAATTTCTTCTTCTTCAATTGCTATAACTTCTTCTCTGATCACCGTCAATTCATTCTGCCTCCCATTCTCCAACTTAATCCGTTGTTCCTCCACAAAAGGAGTAATATCATGAATTGATCGAATCCACTCTTCATTAAACCTTCGCAGCATTTCGCCCCGTAGGCCAAGTTGAATAGCTTTCCGCGGCAATTTATCTCCATTCGGTTCATGATCGGGATCCCATTGCAATCTGACCTGCGAGTTTACTAATTCTTCCTTCCATGCTTCTCTTGTTTTATAAATGTCCTCTTTGAAAGAAGAGTGAACTGCTTTTTTCAGAATTTCCTCAAATCCAATTTTGCTAATCTCTATGGCCAGAATTTTTTCTTGTCCTTCTTTTGATGCCCATCCACTTCTATACATCATCCATAGAAAATTGGGTTTTATCCAACTCATTCTATCAAAAGAATAATGTGTTCCTCCAAATTTTTGATTTGCAATAGCGTAATGGGCAATGGAAGGTTTGAAAGCCTGATAAACAAACAGGGAGTCGTTTAATTTTTGACTTAAAATGTATTTGCCTTGTTGCGGTAAGTTCTTTTCGTATTCCGAGTATGGAATTGTTTCTAGTTTCATTTTGTTCATAGTAGGTAAAACCCGAAGAGGTTTATTTTAGTTCCAAATGGAAGAGTTGAAATCCCCTTGACTTTTAAAAATTAGGTGATTGGATTTTTGTTTAACCAAACTTACGGATTATCCTCGTTTTCTAACTTCTCATTTAAACAAGTAAAAATACGTCTTCATGCATATATCCCAAAAGTCTAAATATCTTATAAGATATTTCTGTCACGTTTATCTAAAATAATAACTTTTTCCAAAAGACTTCAACTTGAAAGATTTTCAGTGTTTATTGGTCATTATTATTTTATTTCATTTCAGGAATTAAAAGAAAATAATACCGTCACACAATTTTGAAGAAAAAATGCATAAATAAAATCCTCGTATGTCTTTTGTTTTTTACCTGGCATTATTCTACCTAAACTAAAATTGACATGAAAAAAAAGAACTACTTTATCTATTCATTATCATGCTGCCTAATTTTATTTGCTAACAATTTATTTGCGCAAAGTAAATCTGCACCGCTCTTAAAAACCGATCGATTAACGTCAAAAAATAAATCGAATCCAAAGCTAGAGAATAACTTGCTGCAAATATATGAAGCAGTATCAGATACCCGGAATAGAGATACAGAACAATCAAGAGCGCTACTCGAAAATCCAATCTACGTCATACAAGAGGAATCCATCTTGATAGAACTCATTGCAAAAGAGAACCCATCAGACTTGGCTATTGAAGCAGAGGCCATCGGTTTTAAACAGACTGCAGCTTTCGGAAAAATTCTATCCGGTAACATAAATATCAATCGACTTAATGAATTGAGTACGTTATCCGAATTACGTTATGCTCGGCCTATGTACAAACCCGTTACCAGAGTTGGTAGTGTAAACACACAAGGAGATACGGCAATGTATACTGAATTGGCGAGAGAAAACTTTAATTTGGATGGCAGTGGCCTTAAGATCGGTGCTTTGTCTGATAGTTATAATACACTTGGAGGAGAAGCGGCTGGTATCGCTAGTGGTGATTTACCTGGGGCCGGTAACCCTAATGGGAACACCACTCCTGTTACTGTTTTACTGGAGTACAGTGGTACGGGAACTGATGAAGCAAGAGGCATGATCGAGTTGATTCATGATGTGGCTCCAGCTGCTGAGATTTATGCGCGTACTGCCTTTGAGGGGGAGGCGGACTTTGCTCAAGGTATTTTGGATTTAGAAGCGGCGGGTTGTGATATCATAGTGGACGATGTTGGCTATTTTACAGAGCCCTTTTTCCAGGATGGTGTTATTGCTCAGGCGGTGGATTCAGTGGTATCCAACGGAGTGCTGTACTTTTCCTCTGCGGGTAATTCCGGCAGAAAATCTTATGAAAGTGGTTTTTCAGATTCTGGATTAGCCTACGGGGGAGGTACCCTTCATGATTTTGATTCAGGTGGAGCTGTAGATTATGCTCAGGAGATTACTATTCCAAATGGAGTTGCTCTCTCTATTTCTTTTCAGTGGGATGATCCTTTTGGCTCTCTACCTGGTTCTGTTGCAAGTGCTGATACCGATATGGATATATTTATGTTTGATGCCTCCTTTAATCGGATCGCCATATCTAACTCTACAAATATAGCAACAGGTGATCCATATGAAATTATGAGTTACACCAACAACACAGGTTCCTCTATGACCGCCCATATTGCTATCGTTCATTATGCTGGTCCTGCTCCTAGCTTCATGAAATATAAAAGTTGGACCAATAGTATCACGATCAATGAATTTGACACAGAGAGTTCAACTATTGTTCCTCATGCCAATTCAAATGGCGCTATTGCAGTGGGGGCAGCGGCTTATTATAATACAGCGGCCTATGGAGCTTCTCCCACTTCTATCAATAGTTTTTCTTCTGCCGGTGGAACCCCTACCTTTTTTGACAAAGTGGGTAATTCAATAACAACAGTTACTCGGAATAAACCAGAATTAGTAGGCCCTGATGGTACCAATACCTCTTTCTTTGGAACTGATATTGCTCAAGATGCTGACAGCTATCCAAATTTCTTTGGCACTTCGGCTTCCGCTCCGCACTTAGCAGCTGGAGCACTTCTATTACTGGAAGCGGGAGCCACCACAAAAGCTGAAGTTATTGATGCCTTCACTTCGACCTCTGAGGACATGGATGATCCATCTACTTCAGGAGGGGACTCCGGTTTTGATTTTGCCACTGGATATGGGATGGCACAAGTGAATTCGGCCATTACCTATTTTCAATCATTACCTGTCGAGCTTATTGACTTTTCCGTATTTCGAGTAGAAAAAAATGCGGCTCGTATCCTTTGGAGCACTGCCACGGAACTCAATAACTTAGGTTTTATTATTGACCATAGTACAGATAATTTAGACTTTGAGACCATTGCCAAAATTAACGGACGAGGCTTTTCTCTGCAGACCATAAATTATGAACATAAAGTTTACGACTTGGAACCTGGGGTACATTATTTCAGACTTCGTCAAGAAGATTTTGATGGCACAATAACAGATCATGGCTATGTAAACATGATCGTTCAATCGGAACGGGAGCGTATTTGGTCTTCTAAAAAAGGAGATAGCCATCAAATAATTATGGAGGCAAGTCAGGATGCTACTCTAACCATTAATGTGTTTAATTCCAGTGGGAGTTTATTAATGTCCAATCATCATAACGTTTACGAAGGGGAGAGACATGTATCAGAAATTGCTTCACCGGAATGGCCAAAAGGGATATATTTTTATCAGGTACAAATAGATGGGCAATCGAAAGGAGATGTTGTCAATGGCAAATTTAGATTAGACTAGATCGTATTATCTAAGTCATCAATTTTAAAAAGCAAAGATGAGTCATCCCATAAGTAAAGTGTGCACGTACTGGATTTGCGATAGAAGGCCGCGCTCTAAGGGGCGGGAGGCCGATCTATAGTGTTTGAGCGGAGCGAGTTTATAGATCTTGGGTTTTTTGTTACTTTTTTTGCCAATAAAAAAAGTAAAAACATCAATAAATCGCTACGTGCACATATTACTTATGGGATAACTCTCATCTTACCATTTCTCTACTGACTTTATTTATTGTTTCTTTTAAAACGAATTAACTATTCCACAGGCACCGCCAAAGTATCAACTGCAGCCACGACCGCTGCCGGAAAATAATCCTTCGTATTCTCTTCAATCAACATTTTTAATTTCCCTAAGTTCTCCTCCTCCTGCGCCTTCATCGACCCCGGCATAAATGAAATAATGGATTTAGCAATCATCCCATTTCCAACAGTAGTGGACTTTGTAGTGATTGTGGTATTACCATCTTTCTCGTTGAATAGCATTTCATAATCCATGTCCATAAAATCCATTGAAAAGTTCATGGCCATTTGTTCATAAAGTTTCAACGCAGTAATGGTTTCTTTCATCACCATTTCTTCACCTCCCTCATCAACGTAGACGTTGGAAACGGAGCCCACCGTATTCGCGGTACCGCTGACCAATTCCGTTTTCTTAAATCCTTTTATCCATTTTGGCAAGTTTGCTTCATCAGACATTACTGCCCAGGACTCCTTCGCTGATTTATTTACGACCACTTCACTTTCATAATAAACGGATGGAGTGAGCAATCCTTTCCCAATAAAAAGTATAGCAAGTGCTACGATTAAAAACAGTAAGTATTTTAAATATTTCATGATAAGAAAATTAGTTAGTTAAAAAATTTACCAATTTGATTTAAGCATGGTGGAATAAGTAATATGGTATTTTTAGAATGCTAGTTTTGATTTTAGACGAATCTAGAAAAACGGAGCCCGCCCGACCGAAGTCTTT
>CAZDTI010000264.1:0-2160 GCA_964508085.1 uncultured Saprospiraceae bacterium
TCAGCGGTGAGGGAATCCTTGTAAAAATCTTGGCTTATTGCTGTTGAGGTGAATAAGATTAAATGTAACATTACTAGTAACCCTAATTGGAAAGCTTTCGAAAGATTAGTTTTAGTCATTTTTATTTTTTTGAAGAGAGATGTTTTAGGATTCTAAGTAGATTCATTTGGTCATCAAGATTTGGAGCTGTGGATTTGCCATCGCTGCCCCTAAAGAGGAAATCTAAACGCGCCTTCGTCAATTCAATTTCAAATCACAGTAATCACAAGTCAAATGAATCAATCCCTTTTGATTATCTGCTTCTTTATAATTTCCTTTTTGGTAAATAAATTCAGATTGCCCGCTTGTCGAAGTCATCTTGTACTTCGGACCAATTTGAAGACTTTCAGCTACTTGAAATTCCGAGGTCTCAAATACAGTCACCTTTTTCTTAGAAATGTTTTTCACAACCAATTTAAGGTCTTCTGAATCCTGGCCAAAAATACGAAGGCTTCCAAAGGAAGATGTTAGAATGATATGCTCAAAAGCCGTTTTATCCAATCCATAAACGTTCAATTCTCCAAAGTCAAATTGACCTTGTGCCTTTTTTTTCAATTTAGAAATATCAACTTCTGAAAAAGCCACATCCATTAAATTCAATTCCCCTAACTCGTTCATAGAAAATTTATCATTCAAGGACGAATATACTTCTAACTTGTCTAAATCTTTAAAAGTATACTTATTCGTAGAAGAATATTTACTTTTCATTCTCGCATCTTTCGCACTATCAAAAGAGTTTTCTGGATAGTGATGGTGACTCCAGACATCAAAGCCCAATGCTAAGTTATCTAACAATAATTTCCCAATTTGAATGTCTTCCGCCTCTAGAAGCATTATTTTACTGTGATGTGCACTGACGGAGGCCGTTTTGACCTCGTTAATTGTCAGTTCTGTTTGCTTTAATTTGGCTTTCAAATCCTGAACGTATTTTGCGGTAAAAATAGAGCCCGTTAGATCTAAGTTAGCTGTTCCATTGAGCTCTCCAAGGGTAATATTCATATATTTACTTTTCATGTCCAAATTGGAATTTTTAGGTATTGTTAGAATAGAACTAATCGTTAGTGATCTGAACTTAATCTCCTTTCCACTTCTCATAATAAGCGTGTTATCATCGTCCTTAAACCAACCATTGCGCATGGTGATTTTTCGAATGCCTAAAAAACAATCTATCTCCAAACTATTATCTGGACTTAGCTGTAAATCCATTGTTAAGGCATCTAGAATTTCTTTCTCCATAGCTGCATTATCAGCCTCAATAGTCACTACTACCTTATGTTTTACTACGTTTTTATCCCAGGTAAAAATATTAAACTTACGGTCTATTTTCATGATCAGACCTCCTTTCTTCCCTTTTAAGGTATAGGCTCCCCGCTCCGAAGAGGAACTCATCGTACCATGTAGATGCATATCAGGAGAACCTGGTCCCTCCGTTCGAATTGTAGTTCCCTCCGGCACTTCAATCTCTTGCTCAAATATTTTATTTACAGAAATAGTGGTCGTTGCATTAAGCTGAAATATAGACAGCAAGAAAAAAAACATCATGCCATTAAATCGTCCACTCCACATTTGACGTATTACTATTGTTACTTCCATTGTTTTTAGATTTTAATTTTTGAATTTCTTTCTGAATTTTCTCCAACAATTCTATCTTCACTTCATAATAATGCTGAATCTGCCGACCGATAAACTCCTGATAACCATGCTGTTCTACATATTCCAGATAGTTCTGATACTGCTGATCCAAAAAATACAACTGACTTTTCAAGGCGTCGAATCGCTCTACTTGTGTGGCAGGAATACGCATGCCTTCTAAAGCTACTAATTTGCGTTCTACCTTTTTCGGGAAACCGTACTGCTCCAAACCATATTGTTCTAGAACCAACTGGTTTTGATCGACTTTACTCCCATTTAAATATAAGCCAACTCCGAGTATCAACAATACACTTGCAGCGGCAGTCCAACGTACCAATCGTATACGGAGGCGCCTCCGTTTGTGATTGGCCAACTGGTCTTTTACACCAAGCCAGACCTGACGCTTCACCTCGGGAGTATTACGTTGAGATGCGGCTTCTTTTAATTGTTTTTCGAAATTATTCATTGTTTCAACTTTTTCTGTTGGCT
>CAZDTI010000264.1:2260-12346 GCA_964508085.1 uncultured Saprospiraceae bacterium
TGACTTTTGGAAGTCGATGTTGCCACTCCTAACATTCCTCCTACTTCTTCATGAGTATATCCTTCCAAAAGATATAAGGTGAAAACCATTCGACATTTCTCTGGTAATTTGGCTATCGCTTTTTGAATTTGCTCCATACTCACATTTGGAATTGCCTCCTCTTCTACTTCCGCTGCTAAGTCATATTGTGTATCCAAACGCTCCCAATTTCTGTTCTTTTTCACATAATCTATACTAGCATTCACTACCATTTTTTTGAGCCAACCACCATATCGCTTTTTATCTTTTAAACTACTTATCTTGGTAAAAGACTTAGCGAAAGCTTCCTGTAAAATATCTTCTGTAGACACTTTGTGATTCGTGATCCGGTGGCTGACCAGATACATTGCCGAAGCATAGCGCTCATAAAGGAGCTCGGCAGCCAGGAGATCTCCCTTTTGTACACGCTGGGCCAGATTTGCTATATCGTCAGTTGGTTTCAAGTCTCGTTTTGTTTGTATTGGCTATTTTCCTAAGTATTTGCTCATAAGACGGAAGATAATCGAAATGGACGTAAAGTTCTGATTTTTTTAAATGGTAGATGGGGTAGATAAGGTGGATGAGGTAGATTAGGCCTCCCACAAACGCGAATTGGTATAGCTCAACGGAAGTCCTTAACCGAACGGACGAGCCTCATCACCTCATCTACCATTTTCTACAAAAACAATGGGTTACCTAGAAAGATTGACTATTTAAATCCCTACCTTTCCCAAAACAAATTTCAAAAAATGGATTACGGTTTCCTCTCCCTCCTCCCTCCCATCATGGCCATTGCGTTAGCCATCAAAACGAAGCAAGTCTATCTCTCTTTAATGGCGGGTATCTGGCTCGGTTGGATGATCATCTCCGATTGGAATTTCCTGGATGGAACCTTAGCCAGTATTCAAGCTTTAGTTGATGTTTTTAAAGATGCAGGGAATACCAGAACCATTATGTTTGGCGCTTTAGTGGGTGCTTTGATCATGTTCATTCAGCGCTCCGGAGGTGTGGAAGGCTTTGTTATTTTTGTACAAAAGACACTGACGAAACTCGAGGAAAAACGACCAGGTAAGAACAGACAAATCATTATGTTTTTTACTTGGGTTACCGGCTTATTAATTTTTGTAGAATCTTCCATGAGTGTACTAACGGTAGGCGCACTCTATCGGCCATTGTATGATAAATACAAAATCTCCCGAGAGAAATTAGCTTACTTGGCGGATAGTAGTTCTGCGCCTTCTTGTATTTTGATTCCATTCAATGCCTGGGGCGCTTTTATCATGGGCCTGCTCGCTGCGCAGGGTTTTTCTGATCCTTTTGCCATTTTGATAAAAAGTATTCCCTATAATTTTTATCCTTTTCTAGCGCTCGCATTGGCCTTGTTCTTAATTTGGAAAGACAAAGACTTTGGTCCGATGAAAAAAGCCGAAGAACGCATAAGGACTACAGGACAACTCCTTCCTGATGGAGCGCAACCAATGGTATCAGAAGAACTTACCCAAGTTGAAACCAAGGATGGAATTACGCCAAAAGCAATCAACATGTTGCTTCCCATTCTTGTCATGATCATCATGATGCCGATTATGCTTGCATATACAGGATGGGAAGAAGCACTGAAAGTGAAAGCCGAATCTGGCTTTTTTGGAAAAGCATTGTTTGCCATTGGTCAGGGTTCTGGATCTACTGCTGTATTGATTGCGGTTATCAGCTCTTTACTAGTAGCTTCTGTTTTTTATAAAGCTCAAAATCTATTTTCTTTAAAGGAAACAATGGATCTTATTATGAAAGGAATCGCGGGCTTGATGCCGCTTGCATTACTGATGTTATTTGCTTTCGCCATCAGCGGTGTTTGTAAGGAATTGCAGACCGGGCAGTATGTCGCAGACGTTGCCAGCCAATGGCTAAGTCCTTCCTTGGTTCCTTTTATTGTCTTTATTGTGGCCTGCTTTATAGCTTTTAGCACGGGGACCAGTTGGGGAACTTTTGCCATTATGATAGCGATTGCGGTACCGATGGCCCGGGAAATGGATGCTCCCGTTTTGATCACCATTGCTGCTGCTTTGGGTGGTGGGATTTTCGGAGATCACTGTTCTCCCATCAGCGATACGACCATTTTATCATCCATGGCCTCTGCCTGTGATCACATAGATCATGTGCGAACGCAATTACCTTATGCACTTATTGCTGGTGGAATTGCTGCTTTAGGTTATTTGGTCGCTGGAATTGCTGGAATGGGATAAACAGACTTTTGGTTATATTCCTTTGATTAAATTTTAAAAGTAGATTAGGCCCGCCCTTTCTACTTAAATCGTCCCCTACTTGTTAACCAAGTTGTTAATCGAGTTTTTTTATTTGACGAGGACCTTTTTCTTATGTATTTTTACAAGATGAAATCCATTTTAAGTATAATCTTATGTAGCATTGTGGCCATTTCTGCTTATGCTCAACCCATCCAAGGCTATCTCACCAACGATGATAAAGAGCCACTTTATGGGGCTACTCTTTACTGGGAAGGCACGACCAAGGCTACGGTTGCAGATGTAAACGGCTGGTATCAGCTATTGCGTCCACTAAATTCGGAAGGCAATCTCAATCTTCATATTGACTATGTAGGTTATGAAACGACTATTTTTGAAATTCTTCCTGAGGAAGATACCGTACACCTTGCCATAAATGGGGTATCTGATTTGATGCAGGTCGAGGTCGCGGCCAAAATTCGAGATAATTATATTTCTACCATTCAGACGATGAATATTGAAACCATTGGTGTTGGAGAATTGAAGAAAGCTGCTTGCTGTAGTTTGGCCGATTGTTTCGAAACCAATGCTTCTGTTGATGTTACTTATGCGGATGCTATTTCCGGCGCTAAAGAAATTGAAGTCCTTGGCCTTCGTGGAATTTATACCGCTATGTTGGTAGAAAAGCGTCCGGCATTAAATGGCTTAGGAACTTCGCTTGGAATGGACTTTATCCCTGGCACTTGGCTAAACGGTATCAGTATCGCAAAGGGAACCGGTTCTGTACAATCTGGTTTCAACGCCATAACCGGACAAATAAACACAGAGATTAAAAAACCATTTGAAGATTATCCCGTTTTTGTTAATTTATACGCTTCCACCATGCAACGTGTTGAAGCTAACCTTCATTTGAATAAAGAGATTTCCGAAAAATGGAGTACCGGCTTATTACTTCATGGAGGTATGATGCAAAACGAGATGGATCATAACGATGACAACTATCTGGAGTCTCCGCTAAAGAAAACACTAAATGCGATGTACCGGGTTTTCTACCGCTCCAATACCTGGAGATCTCAATTCAATATTCATGCTGTGAATGACGAGCGAAGGGGTGGAAATTTGAAAGATACACCAAATGGCTTTTTTGCAAAACAGAAAAATAAGCGTGTGGAAGCTTTTGGTAAACTGGGTTATATTGGTTTCGAAAAACCTACCACAACGGTTGGCTTTTTATACAATGCTTCCTGGCATAAATTGGATAATTACTACGGTCCCATTTTACATAAGGGCACTCAGCGAAATGTCTATGGGCAGGTCATTTACGAAACACTCATTGGAACGACCACCAATCACAAATTGTATAGCGGCGCCAGTTTCCTATACGACGATTATGAGGAATTGGTAGACAAGCCCAACAACGATGACAACGACGTTAACAATGATCGTACAGAAAAGGTGCCTGGTGTTTTTGTGGAATATATGAAATGTAATGGTAGCAACATTTTCACGGATTTCAATAGCAAAGTTGGCGTGGTAGCTGGATTACGAGTGGACAATCACAACTTATATGGCGTTTTGGTTTCGCCACGTTTGAATGTGAAGTATAATTTTGATGAAAATACGATTGTTCGTTTATCCGCAGGGAGAGCTTATCGTAGTCCTAATGTTATAGCAGAAAATCTGAGTATCTTTTCCAGCAGCCGAGGTCGACGAATTGACATCAGAGAGGACCTAGATATTGAAGCGGCGATTAACATGGGTATCAACTTTACAAAGTCATTTGAAATTGCGGAGCGTGGCGGACAATTTTCTGTTGACCTTTACAGAACACAATTCGACAAGCAGGTTGTTTTGGATTTGGATGAAAAATACAATGAAGCTATTTTTTACAACCTTGATGGACAATCTTATTCTAACAGTATGCTTGCAGTTGCTAAGTATGACCTCTTTGAGCGCTTCGAGATGAAGGTGGCTTATAAATACAATGATGTAAAAATTGATTATAGCTCTGGCTTACGCCAAAAACCTCTAGTGGCGAGACATCGTGGGCTCGTGACCCTTGATTACACAACTGCGAATGAGCTTTGGTCTATCAACACCAGTACACAGTTTGTTGGCAAACAACGTTTTCCTGACAACATGGAACGATCTCCTGATGTAGTGCTTGATCATACCGGCAAGTCTCCTGCTTATGCCTTAATCAATGCACAGATCACTAAGAAATTCAAAACCTTGGACTTTTATATGGGCGGGGAGAATTTATTGAATTACAAACAAAAAAATCCTATCATTAGTGGTGACAATTGGGAGAGTGATGATTTTGATGCTTCTCAGATTTATGCGCCGATTATGGGGACGCGGGTTTATTTTGGGTTGAGGTGGTGGATTGAGAAGAAATAGAATTTGCATTTTACGTAATAATATTATAATTTTACACGTAAAACATATTATTATGGATAAAAAGTTAACGTTGAGTTTAAATCAACAAATAATTGAGCGGGCAAAACAATATGCAAAGTCAAATAATACAAGTTTGTCTAAGATGATTGAGGCATATTTTGAATCGCTCACGAATAAAGAAGACAAAGACGATATAAAAACAACTCCTCTAGTCAAAAGCCTTTCTGGGATTATAGAACTACCTGACGATTTTGATTATAAAGAATCAAGAGCTAATTATTTGCTAAAGAAACATCAATGAGTAAAGTTTTAATCGACACCAATATAATATTGGACTTATTGGCAAAAAGAGATCCCTTCCATGGAGACAGTGAAAAGATTTTTTCGCTCGCAGATTTAGGAGAAACAGAGTTAGTCGTTTCCTCGTTAAGTATAGTCAATACTCACTATATTCTTAATGATGTAATGAAGCTGAAAAATTCAAGAACTGTTATTAGTAAATTCAAGGTATTGGTAAAGTCTTTTGATTTAAATGACAAGATCATAGAATTAGCGCTTCATGATAAAAATTTCAAAGATTTTGAAGACGGGATTCAATACTATACGGCAATCGAAGCTCAGTGTAACATTATTGTTACCAGAAACTTAAAAGACTTTAGGAAATCTTCAATCCCTGTCCTAAGTCCTAAAGAATACTTGACAAAAATAAAAGACGAGAAGCAGCTTTATTAGCTATTTCTCGTCTTTTATTTTTACTTCAATCTTAGAACCACTTTCAAAGTAGCCCTACTCCTCCAAATCAACAACCACCTCCACTCCCGCAGCAAACACTCCCAAGCCACCTTCTATATTCCGATGCACCGTTACCGGCTCCGCGAAAGGGCCAAAATCCCCAGCTACGCTAAAATTATAAACAGAGCGTGAGTACAAGAACCAATCTTCGGTAACAGAGCGGAAAACAACAACCATATTATCAGAAAAATCATTATCAATTTGAAGGTTGATGGTGTATTCTTTTCCATCTATCGTTCTGTCTCGCAGAAGGTGACTGTCATTCCGACCTCTTCTAATGATTGGATCATTTGTTTCGGTGTAAGTGGGATAACGATAGGTTTCGCCAGGAGTTTGATTGTCTTCATAAGCCACCCAAATTTCGTAATAATTTTCTATACCAGCTGGATCTGTAAAAGTAATGTCGATACTATTTAACCGATCAGCCCCTTCTCCAATTCCACCATCTTCTATGAATTTTGCTTTGGTTACCTGGACCGGAGCAGGCATATATTGAACAGCAGTGACCGCTCCAAAATCGGGATGATTCACTTTTATTTCAAAACTATCACCGATGCCACCGATGGGTTCATCCAATTCCAAACCATAATTTAGTGGAAAGAAATTTCCCAGATCTGGATCTAAATCTTCAAAAGGAATCAAAGTGTATTTTAGTGTGCCTTGCTGAAGTATTTCAACGGTAGCTCCTTTGAGAAACTGCTCTTCATAATTATTGTAATTAATATCATCCAGTAATCCATAGCTTTGTCCTACGCTGATACCAATGGCTGAATCTCCGGGTTTAATAAAGGAGTGGACCGTTATTTCCGGCTCGTGTGGTGGTGGATCTACCTCCAATGTAGTTTCGAAGAAACTATCGTCACAGGAACTGAATAGAAGTGCTAACAATACAATGGGAAAAATATATTTTGTCATGATTTTTTTTATTTATTAGAATTTTTGATTCGGAAACGAATTTAGATTTGCTAAACGCTTCCTTACCGTACTCGAAAAATTAGTCAACCTAAAACTCTATGTTATAACTAAAGTAAGGAATAATAGGAAACAAACTTGCTTGCTTCAATTTCGTCTCTGAAGAGAAATTTCCATTTGGATCAGTCACCGTTTCATCAGAGGTGAATAAGAAAAATGGATTATTTTGATTGTACACGTTATAGGCACCAAAAGACCAAGTACGTGTCCATCTCTTTTTCTCTTTCACAAAGTTGACACCGATATCCGCACGATGGTAAGAACGCATTCTGAAGTTATTCCTATTTTCATAATGTTCTAGATTCTGAGAGTTTACGAATGGAAATTCCGGAAAAGACAATCCAGGTGTAAAACCAGAATATTTCGAATTTGCTAAAGTCACCGCATTTCCAGTTCCATATACCCACGTGGCTGCTATGTTTACTCTTTTACTAATTTCATAAGAAGCAACAATAGAAATATCATGTCTTCTGTCGTATTTGAAAGGGTATTTACGCCCTAGATTGATTTCATCAAATTCACGCCATGACCAAGAAAGGGTGTACCCAACCCAACCAGACAATTTTCCTTTTTTCTTTTGTACAAAGAATTCCATTCCATAGGATTTCCCATCTCCTTGCGTTACGTTTTCCTGCCAGTCGTTTAATTGAAACAAACTAGAGCCTTCTTTATAAGCCAACAGATTTCTCATTTCTTTGTAATAGCCTTCTACACTAATTTCATATTCTTTATTGAAGGTCTTCGCCAAACCTAACCCAACTTGCCAACTGTCTTGTGGCTTTACACTTTCCGTAGTGGGTAGCCAAAGGTCTGTTGGCAAACCAATTCCCTCATTGGTTAGGAGTTGAACGTATTGACGCATGGAAGCAAAGGAACCTTTCAAAGCAATATCACCGGGCAAGAAGTAACGTATCCCCAATCGAGGCTGAATAGATGTATATGTTTTGTTAGGAACATGGAAAGCTGACAGGTGAATACCTGCATTTAATTTAAGAACATCTCCTATTTTCATATCGTCCTCAATGTACATGGCATATTCCTGAGCGTTTACATTGTCTTGACCGATTACGGTATCTAATCTAAAATCGTCAAAATCACTTATTGATTCAATGTTCAAATCAAACTTACCGGGTTTAAAGGTATGATTGATAATACTGGCGCCAAAACGAATAAAGTGATCAGGGTTAGGAACATAATCAAAATCTATTTTCAGCGCGACGTCGTCAATTCCAGAAAGATAATTCAAAGAAAAATTCTCCTTGTCTTCTCGAAATTCATATTTATCAGAGGCAGAAGTATCAAAGTTGTATCGACTATAGGTCGCTGTTAAATTACTAAATAACTTATTCGACCAAAGGTGATTCCAACGTAAAGCAGAGGTAAGATTCCCCCAACCCAGTCCGACTTCCGTTTGAGAAAAATCTCGAACGGTACTATTAGGTGCCTCGTAATTTTCCCTCAGATAAAACTTATCTCGTCCGGTATAAACACTAAAGTACAACCGATCTTGATCAGAGAATTTATGGTTTATCTTTCCATTAAAATCGTAAAAGTAATATCCTGCATTTCCGCTATAGCCCTCTTCTTCTTCAAAAGCCCTCTTAATAAATGGGCGAGTCAGTATATCAATGTACGTTCGACGTCCTGATAAAATGACCGAAGTATTTGGCGTTATAGGACCTTCCACCGTCATCCGCGAAGCCACCACCCCAATGGAGCCCGCACCATGCCATTCCTTATTATTTCCTTCTTTCATATTAATTTCAATCACCGAAGACAAGCGCCCACCATAACGTGCTGGAAAGCCACCTTTCGTCAGTTTCACATCTTTAATGGCATCTACATTAAAAACAGAAAAGAAACCGAATAAGTGAGAGGCATTATAAACAGGAACGCCATCCAGCAAAATCAAATTCTGGTCAGGACTTCCTCCCCGAACATACAAACCACTCTGTCCCTCTCCTCCAGATTGAACCCCCGGCAACAACTGCAATGCTTTTAAAACATCAACTTCTCCCATCAAAGCTGGTATCTTTTTGATCTGCGCAACCGGAATATCTATCGTACTCATCTGACTTTGTTCTTCAATGGTTTTCAATTCTTCTGCTACGACGACAACCTCCTCCAAAGCAATATCCTGAGATAGTTTGACATTAAACACAATGTCTTCCTTTAAAAGAAGCTTGAAGCTTTGGGTCTGATATCCAATGTAGGAGAAAGTCAATAAAACAGAATCCTTGGGTAGCGTCAAACTAAAGAAGCCATAAACATTAGAAACTGTTCCTTTAGAACTTTTCAGATCAAAGGCATTGGCAGAGATGAGTTTTTCTCCTGAATCTGCATCTTCAATGTAACCGCTGATGGTGAATTTACTTTGCGCAAAAATGGAACTGGTCAGTAAGACCATGGAAAGGAATAAGAGCAACTTTTTGAAGTGCTTCATTGAGTTTAGTTTTTATTAGAAAATGTATTTTGCTTTTACAAATAGTGGATGAGGTAGATTGGGTGTTGAGGAGATGAGACCCGTCCTTCTGCGACTGTCGGACTGGTTTCCCTTGATTCGCGTTTCTTATGCATTACTATCTATTTGATGGAATCCTCTTCACTTTATCTACTCTTTCTAAACGGTTCAATATCTTCAAACGTTTGTTTGGCCTTATTTAAAATCGACTTCTCTTTTGCCGCTTAAATGACTAAAATGTTTTTTGTTCTTGTTCAGCTGTAAATATAGAGAAAAGCAACCTCCAATCGACAAATCATATGTTAAAAGCCTCTTCTATAAAAAGAAAAAAACCAGAGCAACAATAGCAACTCTGGTTTTTAATATCTCATGAATAAGGGGTGTTTACCTACTAGACAGTCAAAATGACTTTGTCCCCTATTCGTTTTCTTATTATTTTATTCCTCTCCCAAAAATGGGTAACGGTAATCCACCGGAGGAACAAAAGTTTCTTTAATCGTACGTGGTGAAATCCATCGGAACAAATTCAAAATAGAACCTGCTTTGTCATTCGTTCCGGAGCCTCTGGCGCCGCCGAATGGCTGTTGTCCAACTACTGCACCAGTTGGTTTGTCATTGATATAGAAGTTTCCTGCAGCATTACGCAACTTGCTAATCGCCAATTCTACAGCGGCTCTGTCGGTGGAGAAAATAGCTCCAGTCAATGCATAGTCAGAAGTTTGATCCACGGTTTCCAAAATCTTCTCGTATTTCTTGTCATCGTAAACGTATACCGTAAGGACTGGTCCGAAGATCTCTTCACACATTGTCTTGTACATAGGATCAGTTGTTACAATCACGGTTGGTTCGATAAAGTAACCCACCTTTTTGCTGTAACCACCACCTGCAATAATCTTTGCATTCTTCGCTTTCTTAGCATTAGCGATATAGTTAGAAATTTTATTGAATGCACGCTCGTCGATAACAGCATTGATGAAGTTGGTAAAATCTTCGGGGCTTCCCATTTTGATTGATGCCAAATCTTCCAACATGTATTTCTCTACTTTTTTCCAAAGGCTCTTAGGTATGTATGCTCTTGAAGCCGCAGAACATTTTTGTCCCTGGAACTCAAAAGCACCACGTACCATTCCGGTCGCTACTTCCTTTGCATTTGCAGAAGCATGTGCTACGATAAAGTCCTTACCACCTGTTTCTCCAACAATACGT
>CAZDTI010000265.1:0-12330 GCA_964508085.1 uncultured Saprospiraceae bacterium
CTGTGGCGACTACTGTTGCGGAGCCGCAATTGTCGGAGGCCGTTAGTGTTTCTTGTGTTGGCAATGTTCCACCACATTCAACATCTGCTATGGCCACTGGGCTGCTGTCAAATGTCGGATTGGTATTATCTTCTACAGTTATCGTTTGGACACAGCTCATAGTATTTCCTGCCGCATCAGTCGCTACCCAAGTCCGAGATATTGTGTAAGAATTCGTGCAACTTCCAGATGTGGTATTATCAGAAGAAGTCACAGTTGGACTGGAATCGCAAGCGTCTGTGGCAGTTGCTAGTCCGGTGTTGGCTGAGTCAGTGCTCGCATCACAACTAATAGTAACAGAAGGGGGACAACTAATAATAGGAGGGCTACTATCTCCTACAGTTATAGATCCATCTGTCGTAGCTACTGGTGTAGTTGTAAAATCAGGGAGTCCGGCTTCTGGAGGGACTGGGAACTGAGGGTGCGTGTTGTCAGGGTGAAAAAACACCTGAAAATTATCTCCTATGTTATTCGAACCTACATCAAAATTTAGTGTAGTGATCAAATCCCCAGCAGAAAATAAGTGGCCACTAAAATTCGTCCATGCAAAAGTTACAGTGTCCATTAAGTTGGAAGGTGTACCAGAGACTGGCCCTAAAGCAACTGTTCCACTAGGTATATCGTCATCCGAAATTGAATTAAAAGTCAAACCACTCCCCTCCCACACTACGGTAAAGGACAAAGAAACTAAAGTAATGTCATCTTCAATTGTAATTGGGATATTGACAGAATTTGGACATTCACTAATCACATCTCCAATGACTAGATCAACAGCATCAAAAACTTCTTCTACTATAACTGTAAAACTACAAGTTGAGCTATTATTATCTGCATCTGTAGCAGTATATTCAACTATTGTGGTTCCTAAATTAAACGACAAGTCCTGTCCGGTAAAAGAGCCACTTCCAGGGGTATCTCCGGAAAAAGAATAGGTCACCGTAGGGTTAGGATCACAAAAATCATTTAGGGTATTTGGGACTAAGGAAGTACCAGGAATCATAAAAGATGTAGTACCTGGGGTAACTCCTTGTGTTATATCATCTGGACAACTTAAATTTGGAGCTTGCGTATCAGAGATGTCAATATCGAAAGTACATACGGCCGTATTGCCGTCACTATCTGACACGTTATAGGTAACGGTATAGTTCCCTACAGCTAGAAATCCAGGACTTGGATTTGAAGGATCAGGTACAATTGGTCCTGCATTATTATCACAATCGCCAACCGTGGGTTCTGTCCAAGTTACGACTGCACCACATTGATCCAAATCGTTTCCTACATCAATTGGAGCTGGACAATTTTCAAAGAACGGAACATTATCACTAACCGTAACACTCCCACTATTCGCCGTAACGGGTACTGTAATAAACCCAGGTCCTCCTGCCTCGGGAGGCACTGGATAGCTTGGATGACTATTTAGAAAAAAACTGACTGGATAATTTCCAACTGGCCCCGTTACCGTAAAGTTCAATATGGCAATGGTTTCTCCTGCCGAGAAGGAATAACCTCCAAAATCAACCCAAGCATACGTAATGGTATCATTTAAAACGTGTGGGGGAGGAATCAAAGGACCAAGGCTAACTGAGCCACTAGGTGTGGATTCTGTTATGGAGTTATAAGTAAGGCCGGATCCTTCCCAGAACACTGTAAACTGAAGAGAAACCAACTCTTGATCCTCTTCTATTATAATAGGAACAGAAACCGTGCTTTCACAGGTTTCAATGTCTTGTATTGTCAAATTAATTTGTCCGTATAAGGAACTTGAACAAACGGCTAATATCCAAAGGAATAAAATTCTTCGCATTATTGTTCTTTTTTTGAGATGGGATTTGTAAAGGTTTAAGGCTTTAGTAGGTTTTCAGAGATTTAGATTTTTTTCGTGATTGTATTGTTACAAATCAAAATCGATTATATTGGGCTTTAATTGAAAGAAAGAGTAGCCAGAAAACACTAAAGGTTTTCCGGCTACTTTTTTCTTTAATAAATTAATCCATCAAGTTCATTTTCTTCACCGCGTTATCTGTAGTTGTCTTCAACTGGTAATAGTAAATACCATTAACAGGAAGATCACTTCTATCAATTGTTACTTCGTTGTAACCTCTGCTGTAATCGCCTTCAGTAAACCATACTACTTTACCGGTAACATCCATTACACTAATCGTTGCGGAAGTTGCATTTGGTAAGGTAAATCCAACAAGGGTTGTTCCTTTAAATGGATTTGGCTTATTCTGCATCAGCTCAAAGCTGTGAGTCGACACTACACCAGTGGAAGAAACGCCAAAGAATTCAAGTCCCAACTCGTTAGTATCATAGTCGCCATCATAAGCAGCTGGTTCAGCAATGGAAGACCCAAGCTCCAGAATATCACTCAACTTAGTTGCGTTTTCTTTCGCCGTAAATGTCAAAGTAAACAATACTTCTTCATCTGCTACATCCATGCTCTGTGCTTCAAACCAAGCCATACCGATCCAACCGTCAGCTACATTAGCCAAACCGATTACATCACTATTTAGATTTTCTAAAACACCTGTTGTAAAGCCAGTATATTCCAATACGTTCTGATCAAATTCAAACGTAGTCTGGAAAGCCAATACATCGTTGAAATCTTTAGCTAAGAATGGAACTACAATCTCGTCACCGACTGCAATCGCCTGATCCTCTACTTGAAAGTATAGATCGTCATCACCTCTAGAATCACCATCGCCAGTCACTTGATTAATAGGATCACCGGAAGTGTTTACATCCCCCGTTTTGATACCAACAAAATCCTGATCAGATACTGTAACTGCACTTGCATAGTAAAGAGTAGAAGGGTAAGGTGCATTCCAAGGATTCGTAGGAATAACGAATACATGATCGGCATCCACAAACTGCCAAGAATCTACATCGTAAGCAGGCGCGTTGTGGAAGGTAGCATCTAAAGTTACTACTACAAATTGAATAATAGCGCCATCTAATGCGGTTACAGAGCTAGAAGCATTGACATCACCTGCCAAACGCTTATACCCACTTTGCAATACAGGAAGACCTGCACCAGCCGCCTGACAGATTGCTCCGTCAAGGGCAGTCACCCCATTTTTGTGGTTGATGTCTTTCGTAGGAATTACCCAAACTTCCGTACCTGCAGGTACTAACAGCTCATAGTATCCCATATCATCAGTCTGGTCACTAACAATAACGTTTCCGTTCATTGCGGCATCAGCTGCCACTACATCTACATATTTAACAGGCTGTCCGTTTTCAGTTTTTACGTATCCGGAGATCGTTGCATTAGCACTACCCACCTGGACAGAACCGTCGTTAAGTATACCGGAAGTCTCTGCAGGAATAAGCGCACAACCTTGAGATACTTCAAAAGCATTCGGAGCTGGTTGAGAATCGTCTAAATCTACTATAGAAAATTCGTTCAATACTGTAGCCACTAGTTGTACAGTAATAGTGAATACAACATCATCGTCATTAAGATTAACTGAAGGAGAACTTGCCCAAGCAACAAAGAATTCACCAGTCAGCGGGTCAAAACTATCTGCAAAAGCGCCAATACCGATTAAAGCAGAGCTTACATCAATAGAGGTAATGGTTGCGATAGCTGGGTCAATACTCCCAGGAAATTGGAAAGAACCAACTTCAAAGAAATTATCAACAGAAACCTCAACAGTCAGGGTTGAACCAGTTGCACCACTTTCATTAGATGCAGTGAACTCAACTTCATTGTTAGGTAGAACAGTAAGGTTAGGCGTACATTGTGAAGTGTTGCCATTTTGATCTTGTACTTCAATAGTAATTGGATTCGTGCCTATATTGTTACAATCTACAGTTTGGCTAGTCGCACCTCCGATAAAGGAATATGTAAGTGAAGTTCCAGAACAAACGTTATCAGAACTATTCAAATTGAATTGATCTGCAGTAATTGTTGCACTACCACTTGCATCTAGGTAAACTGTTTGATCCTGACAATCAGCATCTGGATCAGTCTCATCAAGAACAGTAAGTGTTGCCGAACAAGATACTGGTGTATTAACTCCATCAGATGCTTCTAAAGTGATTGCTATTGGAGTTCCTACTTGTGCACAACTAAAGCTCATAGAAGACATTCCATTTATCAAATAAGTAATTGATGGACAGTTATCGGAAGAACTATCTACAAATTGGTCAGCAGTCACTGTAAGAATCTCTGTTACTCCATCCAATGGCAACGCTAAATCTTGGCAGACTACAACTGGAGGAGTATCATCAACTATAGTAATTGTTGCAGAACAAGGACTTGATAAATTACCATTAGCGTCTTCAGCAATCACTTCAACATCATGATCACCTGTTTGTGAACAATCAAATTCTAATTCACTTTCCAATGTACCATTTACATCAAACCAAAACACGAGACTAGGTGTATTCACAGGACAGTTATCAAAACTACCGTTGTTTAAATCCTCAGCTTGAATAGTAACTGAGGAACCAGCTAATGATTCAGTAATACTTTCACATATGACCGTTGGTGCTACACTTTCTTGAATGGTCAATTGAGAAGTACAATTTGCAACATTACCTGCCTCATCCTCCATTGTAATAACAATATCAATTGAATTACCATCAGCATCGTCACAGGTAAATGTGCTTCGACTCAAAGAAAAATAAGTACCCATGGGCTCTGGTAAATCACAGTTATCACTAGGCGTACCAAATACGAAATCTTCCCATGTCAAGTTTAACACCCCATTACTAGGTAGAGGGCGATTAATATTGAGGCAATTAAATGCTGGTTCTGTATTGTCTTCAATTGTCAACACCATAGAACAAGTATTGGTATTACCATTGTAATCTTCTACAGTCCAAACGATTGTGTAAGGGCTATTATCTATTCCAAAAGATTCATCATCAAGTGACGTTGAGCCATTAATACTATTAGAATATTCTTTAACATCACAATTATCCATCAAAGAGGATACTGCAATATCTAACTCATCACCATCAACGATATATTCACAGTTACCATCTACATATCGTAAGGCATCACCAAGACAAGACAGTGTTGGTTCCACCTCATCAATAATTGTAATTTCTTGCCATCCTCGTTTGAAATTTCCATCTTCATCCTCTACTTCCCACCTAACAGAAAATAAATCATTTCCTTCTTCTGTATCCAGATTAAAAGTCAACCCTGACAAAGAAGTCGCATCAACTGGATCTGGTGTAATCGTTCCATCATTGGATGCACTCCAGGCAATAATCTTCTTGGTTGGTGAATCATCACAATTATCAGCAGGAGAAATGTCATAATCAGAAACTTGTAATGCATAGTTACAATCTCCACTTTGTGCATCATCGTCATCATCCAAGTAAAGGGTGACATGAGATTGATTAATAAAAAGTCTTGGTTTTACATTGTCAACTACGGTTACAATAAAGAAGCTATTTCCAGAATTATTCTCTGAATCTGTAGCTGTATAGGTAACTATAGTTTCTCCTTTTTCGAAAGTTACAGGAGTTGCTGTAACATCTGTTAGAGTAGTTAACATTGTCGCACCAGATAAGGTATATTGTAGTGATACAATATCACAATTATCTATCATCTCTCCATTACCAGGTGTTGGCAAAGGAAGCGTTGAAGATGTTCCGGTTAAGTCCACTAAGCTTAAATCTAAAGTTGCTTCACATTCATCATCAGTATAAAGAGGAGCTGCTGCTAAAATATTTTGCGGTGCATTTACTACTGGAGAAATACCGTCTTCAACCACTTGAATAAATTGTGTTAATGTTGCTTCGTTAGGGCCATCATCATAAGTCCATGTTATGTTTAGACCAGCAGCAAATGGGCTCGAACTAAAGTAGTAAGCAGGATGATACCCTGGAGCATTAGGATCACCAGGCACCAAGCCATTTGAAAGGTTTGGTTCTCCATAGATGATATTATCATCACAATCTCTCGCTATTGGAGCAGGTACAACCAAGGTTCCACAGGTCGCACCTACCGTAGTTGATGGAGTAATATTTCCTAATACCGCAGGATCAGGAGTAGGCTCATCTAGATCAAACATTGTCACCGTAAAAGTGCAATTATCAGTTAAGCTACCTTGAGTCGCGGTAAGTGTAACGTCAAACTGGTCACCTTGACTTAGAGATTCACTACCATCGTTATCAACAAATCCATAAGTATTCGTTCCATTCCCTAAATCCCAGTCATCAAAAATATCTTCCAAGGTTACAGAAGTTGTAGGACTTTGAGAAATTGTTGGGGGAGATGAGGCAATACAATTATCAGTAAGGACAGCTATATTACCAGTATAAACAGGTACTTCCTGATTCTCACAAATAGTATTAAGATTAAGGTTTGCTCCACAAGTTATTTCCGGTGCTTGGTCATCCGAAACAATCACGTCAAAATCACATGTAGTTTCATTGTTGAGTTCATCTTTAAACGTATAAGTTACTGTAGTTGTACCAACTGGAAATTCAGCAAGATCCATTCCTGCAGAAGAGTTCATCGTTACAGGTACCACCTGAGAACCAATCATTCCTTGAGCAGTGACAGTAATATTTGAACCCGAACAATTATCCATTGCGGTTGGATGCGCCCAAGTAATCGTTTTTTCACATTCTCCATCATCTGCATCCTCTTCGATCGTAGCTGGACAGTCCAGCGTTAAAGCTGGTCCAATATCGTCAACGACTTCCAATGTGAATTTGAATGTAGATTCATTTCCACATAAATCTTCAGCAGTGTATTCTATTTCATAACTTCCTACTTCATAAGTTTGGTCTGCATTATTATCGTTCGAATCGTCATCTGGGTCATCAGTAGTAACTGGATCAGGAGCACCATCCAGAGCGTCTACAGTCCATCCTGTATAAAATACTCCATCATCGTTTTCACCAGAAGGAGGGGCCAGACTACCTTCAGAACACTCCGTTGCAAGAACGGCTAAACTTGGAGCAGCGTTAATTTGAGGAGCAGCAAATGAAGCACCAGTTGTTAACTCACATGGTGTTGTTGCTAAAGTACCATCATAGTAATCACTAAGATTTAAGGTAAGCGTTTTTGTATCCTCATCATAACCTGATAACATCGTAACTGCATTATCAGAAAAATCGGGACCAGTCCTGTCAACAATAAATATTCTAAGTGCAAATTGATCTCCAGTTGCTACACCAATGAAATTTGTTCCATCATTAGCTTTGAACCTTCTATTAAATCTTCTTTTCACGTCATCATGTCCATTTATCGTCTCACAACCATCAACCGCGTTTAGATTAAAACCAGCTCCGTCTTCTTCAACTGAGACAGGATCTGCACAGTTGTCTGTGGCCTGAGGTAAAAAATCATTCATCCAATAATCTAAAGCATCCGTAAAATTATCATCTTGACATTCTATTTCTACATCAAGGAAACGGAATCCTGTAGCTAGGTTACCGCTTGTATTAGATCCAGGTAAAGTCCCTGTTGTAACAGTTGATCCATCCGGAATCATCACAGTTTGTAGCAAATTCCAAGTTGGGGCTTCATCATCAGCAACAGTAACTGTAAAATCGCAAGTTGACATTAAACCATTCGCATCAGTTGCAGTGTAGGTTACTGTTGTTGTTCCTACATGGAATTCATATTCATTTTCTGTTCCCGGAGTAATATCGTCTTCCATTACGGTAGTTACTGGAGCACTTGAATTTTCATATTTTACATCAAGCTGAGTAGTGGAGCCATCAGGACAGTTATCTGTAGGCGTTGGATGAAAAAGAGGGGCTTCGAATTCTATATTAATAGACCATGAAGTTAATCTTCCACCACTAATAGAGCCTGGATGTGTAGCGTAATCACCAATATGTAATTTCCAAGCACCATTCGCTTCATCTGCTGTTGCGAAAGAAGCAATAAGTGAAGCAAAATTAACGTGAAATTGAGAAGCTATTGAAGCAGGAGCAGCAGCATTAAAGTTTGGCATAAAGCTACAATTATCATTAGCTGGACAAGTAAAAGGAACTACCGCAGGATTATTACTTGAAAGGGCATCGTTAAAATTAATTGTACTTGGGATAACTGCAAAATTCGAAACAAAACCGATGTTACCAGATCCACCTGCTGGATTATTTACCAATCCAAGAATTTCACCATTTGGAGCTTCAAGAAACATTACCAAATCGTCAACCCATCCATGCCACATACTTACATCTATTTCTATACTGCTTATCACAGCACTACTTGGTATACCTGATCCAGCCCCAGGAAGAGTTATCTCCGAAGTAACTAAATCAGATAAAATGAAATCGCCTGTGTAGTCACCATTTGGAATTTGGTCCGCTGGAAATACTGGATTTGTAGTAGATTCAGAGAACATATTCATAACTCCACTATTAAGTTTTGTCGTACAATCATCATCATTCTCTCCATCAAAGTTAGAACTAATTGATGAAGGTATTCCGGTAGGGCAGGTAATTTGAGGTGGATTATTGTCTGTCAATTCTATCTGTATTTCTACAGCAAGAGCATCACATCCATCGTACTCTCCTGGCGTTCCCTCATCATCATGTTCCATAACGACGTAAAATATTAAAGGTGAGTTCATAACATCTCCACATCCTAAAACTCTATCGTTAGGATCTTCCGTATCGGTAAAAACAGGAGGATCTGTAAATACTAAAAAAGTATAATCATTACCTGGATATCCACACTCGGCAAGAGCTGAAAAATGATTGGAAAGATATGGATCATCAATTGTTGCAGTTGAGCCATTTAGTTGCAAAGGAAGTATCCCTGTTGGTGGAGTAATACTACATTGATCTCCCGAATCACACTGAGCCATCAAGGAATTTGGAGTTAACCCAATAAACAAAAATAGTATTGCTACCATTGAGTAGCATTCAGAAATACGCTTCAGCAGCCAAGGAATCTTCCTTCTCACTTGATGTTTCCGATAATTTGAACAACTATCCTTTCCGATATTGCTCAAGAGAGTTGATTTCACGTTCATAATGGTTTCTTTTAGTTAATGAAAGTTGATAAATTCATGCCCCATCGAATTATAAGAAAAGGACATCGGTTCGAATACTTCACTTGATACAAGCTGGCAATCTCCCCTATAGTTGTTAAATAATATAATACGCTTATGTTGTTATAACACTATTTTTACAACGAGATAGGACAATAGCCTACCAGTCCAACATTGGTAATTATCCAATATTAGCTTACATAAAACACGTTGTTATTTTTGACTAACCAAAGCTCAACAACAATGCTCCAAGGCATTACAAACCTATCCCAATACAGGCTCAAAGTCCCATATCAGGTAATTGTAATTAGAGTGTTATATTTTGAAATCAGTATTGGCACGAGCCTCTACGATCACGACAAAGGCAATAAAGCCAATAGTGATAGAAAGCTAAACTAGAAGTACGAAACTCCTAGCGATGCGTCAGTTTTGAGCTGCTAATTCTTTTTTTTTAGGCGGGTTTTGGGAAAACGAGCAGATTTTGGGAGAACGGTGACGGTGCTATTTGAAGTGCAATATGCTATAATGTCAGTGTAATGAATACATTAGACTGATCTAGGATAATAATATTAATCTTTGTAAAATTAAAGGAGGGTCGGTATCTTCATTTGGTTGTTTTGAGGGTGTTTTAAAATGGTTTCTTAGTTCTGTGCTCTAAAGGTAGGAAATAAAATTGTGGTTTTCCAAATTAACAATTAATTATTTTTCAAAACATACCAGAACATGGTAATCTTCTGAACGGTTTAAAATAAAATCGGAAATTATCCCCTCTTTTCTGCCAAAAAACCCCAGAATTCGTACGAAACAACACATTTACACAGCGTGAATAATTAAATAAAAAGCTCAACAGGATGCTACAAATAATCCTTAATAATAAACAGGATTACAACTTCAGTTCCATTTGAAAATTACAGCGTTCATATGGTGTCGCTACTCCTTTTATCTCTGTGAAGCCCAACTTATAATACAGTTTAATGGCTGGCGCTAAGCAGGTATTTGTCTCTAAATAAATTTTCTTAGCTCCTATTTCTCTTGCTTTCTCAATAATAGCTTTTCCCAATAAATTGCCGATCCCCTTTCCTCGTGTATGCGGACGTACGCCCATTTTGGCTAATTCAAAATCGTATTCTGGATGATCCATTTTAATTAAAGCGCAAACACCAAGCGCCTCGCCTTCCTCTACTGCCACAAGGATGGCTCCTCCCCTGTCTAAAATGTATTCCTGTGGATGGTCAAGCGCTTTGTAATCGGAATCTTCCATCTTGAAGTATTTTGAGATCCATTCTTCATTGATGGTTTTGAAGGCAATGGCATAGGCCGGTGTGTAAGGGATAATTTTCATTGCTACAGGTTGAATTTAGGAAATAAAAATACACTTCTTTAAAGCTGTATAGAAACGTCACTTTAGTAAATGTACCAATATGCGGATTTAAACAGATAGGCAGATAGAGCCTGTCCGGTGGCCAGACGGGCACAAAGTCCCCAAACGTTTCAGGGCACAAAAGAATTTACTCCCGCCTAGCGGACGAACAGGTTTCGTAAATTTTACATAGTTCATAAAGAAAAACTGGATGAACGATTTGAACAAATGCGAAGTCACTTGTTATTTAAAAACGCAATACTAATACTTCTCAATATATTTGGTAAGTCAGATTAATTTCAATTTTCGACAATCTCCGCTTTCTCCGTTTTAGCAAACACTCCATCTTTAAAAGGTTGCTCTTGTAACATAACATTTACAAACTTACGCGTTCGTCTTGGAACATCTAACTTCCCTTCTTCGGTTGTCTTAAACCAAGTCGCTGAATTTGGCAGTCGAAGCCCGTTAAAATCTTTCCAGTCATCATATCGAATCCATCCCAATTTGTTGCTCTTTTCTTTCGAGTAGTAAGTAACCGTGTAACCGAGCCAAGCCATTTCATAGGTTTCCGGATTGTAGTGAATGAAGTATTCATCTTTGGGACTGATTCCTACTCCATCATCATAGGAAATACGAATTCCTGGGTAAGACTTTCCTTCATATTCGACGGGGGGCACTTCGTCGTAGTGAATGCCTGGGTCGGCTACAACGAAAGGCATGGCATAGAAATAAAACATCAGGTTGTGGTAAAAAACAGGATTCCCTTTGTACGTAGTATCAGCTTCTAGCCAAAAGTTCTCCCCATCAAAACCAGTTTTATAGCTACTGGTCTCAATTCGTTCTCGTCGATTTTTAAGGTCTACAAATTGTTTCTCATTGCCTTCTTCCTTTTCAATTTCATAAGAAAGCGCATGCATTTTGTCCCAACGTTCAATGGTGCCGTGTTTCGTGAATATTTTTTGGAGTGCAACAGGGAAGCGATTAAGATCTATCGAAGTTGCCGTTTCTGTTTTGGGTTGTTCTTGTTTATTACTTTCTGCTTGTTGGCAAGCTGAGAATAAAAAGGTAAAAAACAGTAGAATTATTGTTGTATTTTTCATGTGTGCTGTTGTGGTTACTAATAATAGTGTTGTTTGTTAAATCTTCCGGTAAATTGCTCTTGGGTAATCTAAAATGTTTACCTGCTCCCCTTCTAATTCTTTGATTGCATCTTTAGCAATCCACTGAGCGGCTTTGTTATCTATTTTCAAAATTTCTTTAGCAAGCCTGATTGCTTGTTTATTCAAATCTACATTTCTTTTCCCGATGTTACGTAATGCCCAATTGACGGCCTTTTTTACATAGATGCGTTCATCAGTTACTTCTCTTCTAATAATGGGAAAGAAAGATTCGAAAACTTCATTCGCTGCTTTTTTGTCCGCCATGCAATAGGCTGCCATGATGGTGAATCCGGAACGCTTTTCAAATTCTGGTTCTCGTTTCGTCCACTCTTTTATTTTTGTAACAGCGTGTTCGCTTTTCGCAAAGAGTCCCATTCCAAAAGAATCTGTTATTTCCCAATTTTCAAAGGTGACTACCCATTTTTCCATTAAAGGAATTGTAACGTCATTGGGTTTCAGTAACTTACTACACAGCAAACGAGCTTCATAAATATCAGTATCAAACAGCTTCAAGGCCAGTTCCTTGTTCCAACCAATTTCCTTGGCCAAGAGTTTTAAATCCTTATGATAAACTCCAATGGCATTATTAGAAATAATCCCAAACTTCTTGTGTTTGAAAGCTACTTTCTCAGGGTCGGCCAATTGATGAAGTCTTTTGATGACTTGTTTTACCGTCATTTTGAAAAATGATTTTATTCAAAATTCAAAGGTAAATTAAAGCTTCTCAAAGTCCTTATTATTTCTTCACTTTCTCCGGACTCAAATAGTCTAAGTCTTTGAACAGACTAATTTT
>CAZDTI010000266.1:0-12320 GCA_964508085.1 uncultured Saprospiraceae bacterium
CGAATTGCCAATTATGTTTTCCAAAACAACAAAGACCTTACATTTAAAGATCGTTCTGATACCTGGGGTTTCAATTTTTCTGGATGGAGCCAGGGAGCTGCTTATGCGGATTTTGACAATGATGGTGATTTGGATGTAGTGACCAACAATATGAACGATCCTGCCTCCTTATTTAAGAACACTTTAGCAGATAAGAAGTTGAACAACTACTTGCGGGTAAAACTAAACGGCGCTGGAAGTAATCCTTTTGCTTATGGTGCTAATGTTACGATTTACTTAGCGGATGGTACTCAGCAAATCGCGGAAGTATCTCCTGTTCGGGGGTTCATGTCTTGTTCAGAATCGATTTTGCATTTTGGCCTTGGTGGAACTGCTATAGTTGATCGAGTAGAAGTTGTTTGGGCAAATGGACAACAATCTAAGCTAAAGAATATTTCTGTAAATCAATTATTAGAAGTAAACCAATCAAAAGCAACTAACAAACCTCCTCCTTCTCCTAAAGCGATTCCATTTTTTGTTGAGACTAAACAGGGCCTCCTACCCTTTGCACATCAAGAAAATAAATTCGACGACTATTTGAAAGAAATACTATTGCCATATAAGCTATCTCATTTAGGACCTAAGATTGCAAAAGCAGACATTAACAATGATGGTTTAGATGACTTATACGTTACAGGAGCTGCAGGTCAGTCAGGTGTGCTTTTTCTTCAAAAGTCAGGAGGAAATTTTGCCCCTATGAGTCAATCTGCCTGGAGTACAAATGCAGCCTCAGAAGAAACCAATGCTCTGTTTTTTGATGCGGACGGAGATGGTGACTTAGACTTGTATGTAACCTGTGGCGGAAACGAATTCAAGGCCAGTGATAAAAGGAATCAGGATCAGCTTTATATAAACGAAGGTAAAGGGCAGTTTAAAACGGCTAAATTACCTTCACTTACTGGCTCTCATTCTGTAGCAGCTGCGGGTGATATGGATGGTGATGGAGATTTAGATTTATTCATTGGCAATAGAAATATCCCTGGACAATATGGGCACACCGGAGAAAGTGTCTTGTTAAAAAACGAAAAGGGCCGTTTTACAAAAGTAGAAAAACAATATGCACCCGGATTAGCTGATATAGGAATGGTAACCGATGCTGCCTGGGTAGATATCGATAAAGATGGACGAATGGATTTGACGATTGTTGGGGAATGGATGCCACTTTCTGTTTTTCAAAACAATGGAAATGGTTTACACAATGCTACTTCGGATTTCGGTTTGCAAAATAGCAACGGTTGGTGGAACAGTCTGCATGTAGCAGACATGGATAAGGATGGAGATCCAGACTTAATAGCAGGAAATCTTGGCACCAACATCAAATATAAGGCTTCTGAAAAAGAGCCATTCAAATTATATGCAAAAGATTTTGATCAGAATGGTAGCAATGACGTATACCTTGGATACTATGATTCTGATGGCGTTTGTTATCCGGTACGTGGAAGAGAATGTTCTTCGCAACAAATGCCTTTTGTGAAAAAAGAATTTGGCACTTATACTGATTTTGCAACAGCGGACATTGAATCTGTTTTAGGCAAACGAAAGGATGGCGCAACCTTGAAAGAAGCTAAGATTTTTGAGAGTTCCTTTTTTGAGAATAGTAATGGAAAATTTATTATTAAAAAATTGCCCAACAGTGCTCAGCTTTCTCCGGTACATGGCATAGAGAGTGTTGACTTGGATAAAGATGGACATTTGGATTTAGTATTAGCTGGCAACTATCATCAGCGAGAGGTAGAGACAACAAGATCCGATGCTGGGATCGGAACGGTTTTATTGGGTGATGGAAAAGGTGGTTTTAAATCAGTTTCACCTGAGTTGGCTGGCTTGAAGGCAAATGGTGATGTCCGTGATTTAGTATTGCTAAAAGCAGAGGGAGCTAAACAAGTACTGGTAGTAGGCAACAATAATGAAGCTATTGAAGTTTATGATCTGGAGTCAAAAGTACTAAAATGATTTATTGTCAGAGAATACTTGCATTTCGTCTAAAAAATCTTTGCAAATAGCTCTTTCCCATTGGAATCTTATTACTTTTGCCCTTCAAATTTTAACTCTTAATATAAACTAAAAAAATTTTAAAAGATGAAACTATTGAAATTATCCCTATTGATGGTATTAGTTAGCTTATTCGCAGCTTGTGGCGATGATGATTCTAGCGACTGTGCTCAATCTGACTGGGTAGGAACTTACACTGGTACTGTAGTATGTGAAGGTGTTTCCGAGACTGCTGATATTATGATTACAGCAAGTGGATCAGATAAATTGATTCTTACGTATGAAACTCCTACCATAGAGGCAGAATTTGCTCCATTTGAATTTAGTGGCTGTGACGTAAGCGAATCAGGTACTTCTAGTGGAGTTACATTAAACCTAGATGGTTCTCTTGATGGCAACACCCTATCATTGACTGAAGTTATCTCTTCAAGTGTAGGAACTAGTACTTGTATTATTAATGGAACTAAATAAGCGTTTGCTTATATTTCGCTTTTCTAAAAAAGAGAGTCTGTCGTTTATCAAATGGCAGACTCTCTTTTGTTATATTCATTTTCTCCCTCAAATATCTTAGACAATCTATTCGTTCCTTAAGGGAATCTCATTACATTTGCTATTCTTGTTTTTCCCCTTAATCGTAAATTAAAAAAATAAAGATGAAACTATTGAAAATATCCCTATTGATGGCATTGGTTAGCTTATTCTCCGCTTGCATCGAGGATGATTCTGACGAATGTACTCAAGCAACTTGGGCAGGAACTTACAGAGGCTCCGTGGTGTGTGATGGTGAATCTGAATCTGCACAAATTGTAGTTACAGCAAGTGGACGTAAGTTACTTATTGCTTATGAAACGTCTACTGTTGAAGTAACGTATGATCCTTTAGACTTTGATGGCTGTGTCATAAATGAAGACAACAGTCTAGGCACAACACGGTTTATTCTTAATGGTACTGTTACTAAACCTACTGGTCCTATTATTGACAGTACTTTTACTGGAGAGTCTTTGGAGTTGAAAGAAGTTATAACTTCCGATGGTATTACTACCACTTGTATTATCGCTGGAATTAAGCGGCTATAAAACAGGATTAATTCCTTATCCATAAAAGGGAGTCTATCGTTAAGCCAAATGAAAGACTCTTTTTTTACCAACATCTAGTAGCATCAATTAAGAAAAATGCGCGCCCTACTCTACTTCACCATCACTGCCATGTTCTGGGGCCTCAATTTCCACCTTGCCAAAGTGATGTTGAAAGAAGCTAGTTTCATAGAGGCTGGTTTTTGGCGTTATCTTTTTGCGGTGGTTCCCCTGTTCTTATTAGCTCTCGGTGGATTGCCGTCAAAAAAAGAATTGCTAGATAGCTTCAAAGGTGTTTTTCTCATAGGCGTTGTCGGCCTTTTTGGTTTCAATATTTTTTTCTTCTGGGGATTGATGCATAGTTCTGCGATCAATGGAGCATTGATCATAGCCATTACTCCGGTTTTAACCATGCTTTTTTCTAAAATAATACTAGGCAGTCCCTTCGAGCGAATTCAGATGCTCGGTGCTTTCCTCTCCCTTATTGGTGTTTTTTATTTAATATTGAAAGGCGATTGGACTCAGATCAATAATATCGAATTCAATAAGGGAGACTTGATGCTTTTGTTATCAAGTTCATTGTTTTCTATACAGAACGTCTGGGTGAAAATTTACTCAGGAAAATTATCCAACAAGAATTTTACACTTCTAACTAATCTATTTTGCTTTTTAGGCTTTGTGCTTATTCTTCCTTTTCTAGTAGACTTGGAAGGAATAACTGGGCATAGTGGCATCTTTTGGCTCTCTGCTCTTGGAATAGGACTAATTGGTACTTCTGTAGCTTACTACTTATGGAACGCTGGAATTCAATTATCTAGCGCGAATCAAGCGGGGATATTTATTAATGTTGTCCCATTGTCTACTGCTCTGTTTTCCATTGCTTTTGGAGAAGAGTTGTTCGGGTATCACTTAATAAGTGGTGCGATTATATTGTTGGGGGTTTTCATTATCCGAAAGGCATAACGATTTGTTACGGCAACAATAAATGGGTCGTCCTTACGATTTCACCTTGAATAAAGATTATTTTTCTGTAGTCCCTATCTGATGAAAGACATCATAAATGTGTGATTTTAAAGTAGTTTTACTGTCTCTTTTATCAAAGTAATCCATTTTAATAATGGAGCGTCTGCCAGTCTTCACATCAAAAAGCATCGCGTAGTAAAGCATGTCATATTCTGGTTTAATCATTTTAGGAAAGGTAAATGGCCAAGAATAAACAGGCAAAAGAATAGAGTAGAAAATATATAGCCCCATAGGTCTTTTCTCTCTTAGGGATATAACGCCAGTCCAAAGAAAATAATCTGTACCATATTTATCAGCGATGGCGTCTACTTCATTTTGGTTGTAACCAGGCGTTAAAGATAAATCATATTGATCCATTTGCTGACTCATGTAATTATTGACCTGAGCAATGTCATTAAATTTTTCAATATCTCTTGTAGACAAATCTGTAACATCCAAAACAGTAGTTTTCACTTTGGATATTTTAGCAATGTCTTTTAAGCTCTTTCGAAAGTACGCTTGCTTTTCCTCAGAACGAATATATTGAACGGAGTTCTCCTTTCGATCATCCAATGACAAATAAAAAGGATTAACTACTACTACTTTTTTAATGCCTAATTTCTTCCCTTTTTTCTCTTCTTTTAATTGTTCTTTGTTCCATTCTTTTCGTCCTTCTCTGGAATCATAGTACTCGCTTTTTTCTTCACTTTTTTCGTATGCTTCTACTCCTTTATCGAAAGCAGCTTTGAATTTGTCCTCTTTCAATTCTTCGACAAAAGCATATTTCCAATATTTCTTTCTTTTATTACTTTTTTCTACTTTATCCAATTTTGTCATTTCTTCATCTATTTTCTCCGGAGCCTCTTCTTCAATTGACTCAGATAAAGCTATTTTCGAAAATGTCTTTAGGTCCTGAAAATGACTAGCGAACTCTTTAAAGCAATCATCCATTATTGCGATCATCTCTGGATCTTCCTCGTTTTGTTTAAAGACTTTCCAATTGTATTTTAAAGCTAAAATATTTAATTCTTTCGTGTTAAAGGAGGACAGTAAATGGTAAACACGTTGCGATTCTCCTTCTATTTTCCCCACGATTTCTTCCATTATTTCTTCATACTCTTCACTAGAATTGTTCTCTTCATAATAGTTTCGATATTTCGATTCCATGTATAAAGACTTGCCAATTACTTTCTGCAATTCAATATTATCTCCTTGTTCTTTCAAACCCAAATAACTGGTATAAATGGATTGTGGAAAGTTCTCTGAATAAAGATTTAAATAAGGAATTTGATTTCTCGCTCGTTCTCGAATATTTTTGAAGTCAGCCTCTGGTAATAAAAAGGCAGATTTGGTATTTCCGTCCTTCGCTGGAATGCTACTTTCCAATTTTTCCATTCGTTTGATACTCGAAGGATGTGAAGAGTGTTCGTCTTCTTCATGATTATCTATTGCTGACACAGCCTTCACTTCGTCCAGCCATAGATCTTCATTCAAAATATAGTTGGCATCTTCAAAAAAGGACTTTTCAAATGGCACCTCATCATACGGCAAGTAGGAATAATGCAGTATTTTAAAGGTATTTAAAATAGCCTGAGGGTCGTATTCAGATTTCAGAAAAATATCCAACCCTTCTTCATCCGCCTCTTCCTCCAACTTCCGGGAATACATGCTTTTCCTAAAAATATTTTTATCCAAACCAATTTTCCCAACATTACGTCCACGGCGAGAAGTTCTATCTATGTCTTTTGATTTTACAAATTTATTAATGGCATGCCGATGTTTAATATGGACTAACTCGTGGGAAAGAATAAAAGCCAACTGAGCTTCATTTTCGAGATTTGCAAGTAAGCCAAGTGTTACAAAAATAATTCCCTGATCCGTAGCAAATGCGTTTACGGCTGCAGAGTTCAAAATATAAGCTCTAGGCTTCTTTTTTGTTAATTTTCGTTCCCCTTTAATTGGTAATTTTGCTAATACCTTATTGACATAAACAGAAGCTGGATCATTAAATAAAACTCGTCCACTTTGCAAAATGTCATCAATGGCGAAACCCGATTCTAATAAGAATTGCTTTTTATTTTTTTTATTTTTTCGCTTTTCCTTTTTCTTGTTAAGCGCCGCCATTTCCTTCTTAAACTTAACAGTACTTGGGGTAATGAATTCTTTTGGTATTTTGCCTTCTGCCTCTAAGAGATTTTTATCCTGAGCGTTTACGGTAACAAGAAAAGAAAAAAGAAACAGAAACAGACTGGATATATTTTTCATAAAATATTATTTACGTTTTAGGAATAGCAAGTATTTTAGAAAGTTTTAAAATAGTAAATAACCAACTCCAATATCAAATCGAATAAATTCATGAAAGACCAATCTACTATAGACATTTCGTTCATAGTATTCTTGATTGCTATCATAAAAAGAACTACCATTACTATCTGTAAGATCTGCAAGTCCCCTAAGCTTTAAGGGAATAGCCATATGAAGACCTGTTTTAAAAAAAACCTTATCCCAAAACACTTGATTATTTGACCATCCGAAAAGAAAAAAATTAAATGCAACTTTTTGATCAAAATCTGGAGTTATAGCACCTGTACCATTAGAAAGTCTTTCTTCTTCTTTTACGCTAGATTTAACGAAATCCCTCTTAAATCCCCAATAAAAGCTATTTCCAACAGGAGCCAGAGCTGCTTTTTTTCTTTTGTACCGACTAATTATAAGCTCAATAGATCTCACATTGGCTTTCAATAACAAGTCATAATCACCTGAAAAAGTTTCCACGTCATCCATCTTGACTCCCGTTGCATATTGTCCTAAATGTAAGCTTAAACTTCTGTACCTCCCGATTGTATACTCAAACCCTAAGTTTAATTCAGAGTTCAATCCAATATTGTTGCTACTTTCTCCGCTCTCGTTCTCGAAGGAGGCATAACCTCTATTGTTTTTAGTAGGCCCCAAAAAAGCTGGAAAGACAGAATAGTTCAAGCTGACCACCGCCTTTTTTCCAAGGTAACCAGGTGCCTGTCCATTTATCATTAGTGGAAATAGAAATCCAATAAGTAAAAACACAAGAAATATATTTTTCATAAATTGAAAGTATTGCACAAAAACAATTTGCCTTATTAGGGTTTCAAATTTTTTTCTGTGGAAGAATAAAGGAAAGATGGTTTAGTTTTCATACACTGACCTACCATATAAGCTCTTGTTCACTACAAAGTTATAAAAACTTATTAGTGGTAAAAATTTTCTGGATAAAGAATAAATTAATTAATAATCTGTGTCCCGAACCGATTTTCAATTGAGAGAACACAATAATATTAACAGATCGTTTTCTCTTATTAATGAAGAGAAGAGGTTGGATAACATTTTCCCAATTCCAGAATAGTTAACATAGAAATAAGCCTCCTCTTATTTTTTATGCCAATTCAAAAATGTCTTTTTCTCCTATTTCTGGACTTCCTAAAACAAGCACTCGTTGAATGATGTTTCGCAATTGCCGAATATTTCCTCTATAATCAAAATCTTGGAGGGCCTTCATCGCTTCTGGAGTTATTGTACGAACTGGCCATTCGTTGGCTTTGCAAAAACTTTCGATAAAATGGTGAGCGAGTGCAGGAATGTCTTCCCGACGGTCATTTAGAGCAGGAACTTCAATTTTAATAACCGCCAGACGAAAATATAAATCTTCTCGAAAGGTGGAATCAATGATCATCTGATAGAGATCTTTGTTCGTTGCCACTACTACGCGACAATCAACAGGTATCCGTTTGCTACCGCCTATCCGTTGGATGCTTTGTGATTCCAATGCTCGCAGTACTTTTGCCTGAGCAGCCGGAGACATGTCTCCAATTTCATCTAGAAACAAAGTACCTCCATGAGCTTCTTCGAATTTCCCTTTGGTTGTTTTATGGGCATCCGTAAAAGCTCCTTTTTCATGTCCGAATAACATTGATTCTACAAGTTGCTCGGGAAAGGCTGAGCAGTTGACAGCAACAAATGGTCCTACTGCCCGTGGACTTCCAAAGTGTAAGTTTTGAGCAACTAGCTCTTTACCTGCTCCATTTGGACCTGTAATCATTACGCGAATATTCACCGCTGCAATTCTCTTGAGTTGATCTTTCAATTTCTTCATCCTTGGAGATTCTCCAATCATTAGAGGCATTTTATTGGAAACAAAAGGAGCAATGGGTTGGCCCTTAGCTCTAGGTTTCAATACCGAGCGTTTTCTTAATGCTTCTCTAACTGCTCCAATAAGAATATTCAGATCAAAGGGTTTGAAGATTACATCTACAGCGCCAAATTTCATAGCATGGAAGGCAATTTTCATGTCTTCATGTGCAGAGGTCATAATTACAGGTGTGTTGGGATAGTTACTGGTTAACGTTTTCAAAAGGACGAATTCTAAAGGATTAGACTTTTTAATTTCTAGAAATATCAAATCATAATGACATTTCTGAATCGCATTCAAGCATGTTTTTTCATTGCAAGCAAAATCGACTTTGAATTTTTCATGTTCGAGAATATCTCTCAAACTACGGAGGATAGATGCCTCCTCGTCAACGAGTAAGATTCTTGGCATTGTGTGGATTTTTGATACGTTAATGGGACAAGGGGATTGCAAATAGCGGAGCACTATTTTCAATCAAAAACCTACCTTGTTTGTTCTTTGTGAATTCTTTTCTTGTGATTACAAATAAAGGAATTAATTTTCACATATGCAAATGTCATATGTGAAATATGTAACAATGTTAGCTCTTGCTAAATATTACCTGTCACAAATTTGACCATTTAAATGCTTTGCCAAACTAACGCCCATGCTAAAACAGGCCTGCAATAAATATCCTCCCGTTGGTGCATTCCAATCCACCATTTCGCCGATACAAAAAGACTTTTGCATTTTCTTGAGTTCGAAATTCGGCGATAATTCCTCTAACGGTATCCCTCCAATTGTTGAAATGGCTTCATCTAGCGGAGCGGAAGACTCAAGGGCTACCGGAATTCGTTTTAGCCTTTTGCTTAACTCTTCCAGACCTCCTATATATTCCTCTTTAGATAATATCGCCTTAACTGTCGCGAGTTGTACCTTACTCAAATTCAATGCATTACGCAATAACTCTGTTCTATTTCGACCTTTTCCCTTTTTCAACTTCTGATGAATTTCCACAACAGAAAACATAGGTTTAATATCCATAAAAACCTTCGCTACACCACGATTTGCAAATTGCTTTTCTATCTCTGGGCTAAGTCCATAAATTGCATTTCCTTCCAATCCGAAGGTTGTAACAACTGCCTCTCCTTTCTGGAGTAGCTCTCCAGATCGTATGGCCAAGTTTTTTAACGGCTGCCCTGCATACTGTGATATAAAGTCTTTTGGCCAGCTTACTTCATAGGCACAGTTTACTCCACGAAATTCTTTTGTTGTAATCCCTTTTTTAGAAAACGACTTTCGCCAATTCCCATCTGATCCCGTAACTTTCCAACTTCCTCCTCCCATAGAAAAAACGGTAAAGTCTGCCTCTACCTCTTCTATTTCATCAGTACTTCTATTCTGGAATGTTAAGTCATTCCGTTTTGTCCAGCCCAACCATTTCATTTCAAATTGAAAGCGTACTCCTTTATCATCCAATGCTTTCAGTATTTGTTTTAATACGGATATAGGTTTGATTCCAGCTAATGGATAAACCCGTTTACTGGAGCCTACAAAAGTATCTACACCTATCCTTTCCAACCATTGACGAAGATCTTCATTAGTGAATGCTAACAATGCTTTTTCAAGAAAAGAATTTGGATCATATCGTTTTACAAAAGTAGCCATATCTTCCGAATGGGTGAGATTGAAACCACCCTTTCCGGCAACCAAAAACTTGCGTCCAGCCGCTTTATTTCGCTCATAGATGGTGACCTCAAACTTTGAAGAATCGAGGTGTGCAGCAAGCAGTAAAGCGGATGGTCCAGCGCCTATGATGGCAACACGTTTTTTCATAGGGCGAATTTAATGAATTCTTATTAAATCATAAACTTGGCAGAATTTACTATATTCGCAACAAACAAAAAAACATGTCTAACAAAACTCCACACATCACCATGATCGGAGCTGGTATTATGAGTGCAACGCTCGCCACTCTGTTAAAACAATTAATGCCCGAAGCTAAGATTCATATTTATGAACGTCTGAACAAAGTTGGAGCAGAAAGTTCTGATGCCTGGAATAATGCAGGAACTGGCCACTCCGCTTTTTGCGAACTTAATTATACCCCAGAACGAGAAGATGGAAGTGTCGATATTTCAAAAGCATTGCGCATCAGTCAGTCTTTTGAAGAATCTAAACAGTTTTGGGCTTATTTAAAACGAATGGGCTTGGTAAAAACAGGAGCACCATTTATCAACGATATAGACCATATGAGTTTTGTCTGGGGAGAAGCTAACATTGCTTTTTTGAAAAAACGTTATGCGGCACTTACACAGTATGCCATTTTTAAAGACATGAAATATTCGGACGATCACGGGGAGATCAAAGAATGGATTCCGTTGATGATGAAAGGTCGTGATCCGAATGAAAGGATTGCAGTGACTCGAATGGAAATTGGGACAGATGTTAACTTTGGCGCTATTACTAGAGGGATGGTTCGCTTCTTGGAAAGTAGTGATAATGTAGAAGTTCATTTGGGGCATAACATTGATGACTTAACTCAAAATGAAGATAGTAGCTGGACCGTAGAAATGACGGATCTGGACAGCAAAGAAGAAAAAAGTATACAGACAGATTTTGTATTTATTGGCGCAGGAGGCGGTGCAATTCCATTGTTAGAAAAGGCAGACATACCCCAAGGTCGAGGTTATGGTGGTTTTCCGGTGAGTGGTCAATTTTTAAGGTGCAAAAATAAAGAGGTCATTGTACAACACGAAGCGAAGGTTTATGGAAAAGCTGCTGAAGGCTCACCTCCTATGTCAGTTCCTCATTTGGATTGTAGGATGCTGGACGGAGAACGATCTTTATTATTTGGTCCTTATGCTGGATTTTCAACTAAGTTTTTGAAGAACGGTTCTTATTTGGATTTGCCCCTTTCTCTGGAAGTGCATAACGTCTGGCCTATGCTGGCCGCGGGTATGCATAACATTGGACTTACAAAATATCTAATTGAACAAGTAGTTCAATCTCCGGAAGAAAGATTTGAATCACTACAAGCCTATTATCCGGAAGCAAAATTTGAGGATTGGGAGTTGATTACCGCCGGGCAAAGGGTTCAGATCATTAAGAAAGATTCGGATGAAGGAGGTGTACTTAAGTTTGGTACGGAGATCGTAACCAATGATGCTAAAACGATGGCCGCTTTATTGGGAGCTTCTCCGGGAGCTAGTACTTCTGTAAGTATTATGTTGGATGTTTTGAAAACTTGCTTCCCTAAGCGGATGACTAGCAAGAGTTGGCGGGTGAAATTAGAAGAGATGATTCCGAGTTATGGACGGTCTTTGATTGATAATGAGGTGTTGATGGAGCGCGTGAGGGATTATAGTACGGATGTTTTGAAATTGGATTAGGAATTGTTCCTCTTCAAAACTTAAGTTATGAAAGTTTTTTTTAGCTTATAATGCTACAAAACTATGAATAGAGAAATTCACGAACTAGGCATTTTATTTAAAACATTTGGTTTACTTATTATCCTCTTAACAATACTAGGGGCTTGCAGTCCAACTACAGGGATGAGTATTACCCAATATGAAAATTTAAAATTTTTAGATTTGGAGGGAAAAGATTTTTTGATAAACCAGGATAAATATTCAGAAATAAAACACTGCGTTTCTAACAATAATATTGTAAAAACTCAAATCATCAATTTTGGTAAAGAAGAATTAGATGGTTTGGATTTGAAAAACAAAGATCCATTAGTAACTCGACGGGTCATTAAAAGAGGGAATATTTCGCGAGGCATTCCAAGTCGGTATCTAAGACAAAAACCGGAATGTGCTACTTTTCTCTGTGTTAATCAAGTCGGAGATGTGGTTTTGACAAAAGTAATTGATTCTAATTTTTCTTTTAAAGATAATGAGATGAAGCGTTTTTTATCAATTGTTTCTCAATATAAATTTGAAGAGAAATTGAATTCTGATTGTTTAGAGTGTGGTAGGCTGACAGTTATGTTTGATGCCATGTGAAATGATTGTTAAGGGATGCGAAATTAATAACTGTCCGGTTTGGCAGGAAATAATTTGAGTTACTCT
>CAZDTI010000267.1:0-12312 GCA_964508085.1 uncultured Saprospiraceae bacterium
ATTTTTTAAAAGTGGGCGAACCGTTTTGACAATCCGCCCACGAAGAGCATTTATGAAAATAGGATAAAATTATGCTTGCGTTTTGCTATTTCTAATTGCAATAGTAGTCCCTTTAATTTTTGTAATTCACGTTCTTCTTCACGAAACTAGCCCCATCTAATTATCCATAATTATCGGTAGGTCTCCATCAGTAATTATCACTTTGGCATTTGGAGATTTTGCCAGTGCTTCAAAAGCTTCTATGGATTTGAACTGTAGAATTTTAGCATCCAATCCTTCGGCAATAATTATTTGTGCATCTCGGATACCAGCAGCTTCAATTCGTTTTTGCTCGGCCTCTCGCTTTGCTTGTTGCAAGGTAAACTCCATTCGCTGCGCCTGCTGTTCGGCCTCCAATTTTTCTTCGATTGCGTTTGCCAGACTTCTAGGGAGTTGAATGCTTTTTAGTAACACTGCTTCTACTTCAATTCCCTTTCCATCCATTAAGCTCATCATTTGTTCGCGGATGGCTTTTTCGATCGTTGCTCGTTCTCCGGTGTGCATATCCTTTGCGTAGAAACGGGACGTAACATCTGCAACAGCAGACCTGAAAACAGGGAGAATAACATTACGTTCATAGTCTGTTCCAATTTTCCGAAGTAAGTCCGGTGCTTTTTTTCCGTCAATATTGTAAAGAATAGATACCTCACTCGTAATGGTCAAGCCTTCTTTTGAAGGAATATTCAGACCGACTTCCAGGTTTTCGGTTTGGGTAGAAATTTTAAAAACTCTTGATGCAAAAGGATTGAAAATCTTTACTCCTTGTGTGTAAGCAGTATCAGAATACTTTCCTAATGTTCGTTTTACGCCTACTTCTCCTTCCCGAATGGTGGCACAGCTGGCCAAAGAAAAAATTACTATAAGAGCCAGTAACGATTTTAAGACATTTTGTACGCTCATTGTTATTAGTTTTGAAGGTTTTAAAAAAATACTTACGATTATGTATAGATTGGGCTATCTGTATTCATGCGTCCATGAACCTAAGCCCTGAAATAATAGTTGTATTTGCGGAAAAATTGGTCTGTTAGATGTTAGAGCATGTTTGGAAATTAGTAATTAGTCTACGAAAAACAATTTTTAGATTATACTTCGTTCTGAAAATCCTCATTTAGCTTCCGCTAAACTCCGGTTTTCATGCCTCGTCTAATCAAAAAATTGCTCTTTCTCGACACAAAGACCAATTCCCCAACATACTCTTAGCTTTTGACCAACATCTCTTGAATCATTTTATCTGCTTGTCTATTGTTATGGATTAAGCCGAAGCAGAAAAATTCTAACATTTTTTTGACCTGCATATTTAAGTTTTGGTCATCCTGATCCCCACTCAAATCTGTCAACCTTGGCAGGTGTCGAGCATAATAGAGACTATTATTTGCGGTTTCGACCAAAGTACTAGCAAGTGCTCTTGGATATGGAAAATCTTCTGTTATTTCCGTAATGATTGACGCAATATTATTGCACAATCTTTTATAGGCCAGGAAGAATCCATCTTCATTATCTTCATCGACTAGTCTGTGGTGGTATGCTTTTGCACCTTCTCGAACTACAATCTTATGCAAGATGTTTTCATCAACAAATTCGAAGGTCATATTCTTATTTGCCGTATCTACGATGATGTCAAGTGCAACCTCTAGCTTCACACTTGGATCTTTGATATTCAGCGTGTTCAATTCGATTCGTGCAATCATCCATTCCCAGTACCAATTTAAGAGATAGACAAACAGGTGGTGCTTATTTTCAAAATACCGATAAATAGAAGCTTCAGACGATGGAATAATGGCTGCTAGTTTTTTGAAAGTAAACTGTTCCAGACCAATTTCATCAATCAACAAAACACTATGTTCTATGATATTTCGCCCCAACTTAGTTTGTTGTGGATCCTTTAAAAATAAATTGCTGTTTATATCAAGTTGAACAAAGAAAGATCTCATCTCTAAAAGATTTTAAGATTAAAAATAACAGGAAACTTAGTTTACAATGCACTTAGTATTTATGCCGCCACTTCATTGAGCATTCTGTTGTAACGACGTTTTAACATTTTTCGCGCTAAGTGAATCTTACTTTTAATGGTTCCCAATGGTAGATTCATTGTCTTTTGAATTTCATCATATTTGTATCCATTGTAAGCCATCAAAAAGGGGGTGCGATAACTTTCCTCTAGTGAATCAATCATTTTCCAGATTTCCTCTAGATTCATATTTACCTCTCCCTCATTCCATATCGCTTCTTTAGACTGATTGAGATAATAATCTTCTTTCGTAGTATCCTGAATCTCATTTCTCTTTTTATGTTTTCTGTACTGGTTGATGAAGAGGTTTTTCATGATCGTAGTTGCCCAGGCCTTAAAATTTGTACCTTCTTTATACTTCTCTCGATTACGGAATGCCTTTAATGCAGTTTCTTGAAATAAATCGTCCGCTGCACTCTTGTCCCTTGTTAATTTAAGGGCAAAATTTTTTAAGATTTTACTTGTAGCATCAAATTGTTGAACAAATTGAAAATTTTGCATATCGTGCTATTTTGAGTACATTACTTATATAAATGATAGTATTGCTATTATATTTGACAGTGTAACGCTCTCCCTATCAAAAAGTTTAGTTGGAGGTCAAAAAAAAATTACTTTTTTATTTTTTTTTGCCTGCCACTTTTCAATAGCAGTAATGACAAATTTTCAGATAATGGAAAAAGGAAAACGGACATTTTTTTCTTTGGCAATAGATACAGTTGTCCATATGAAATTTCACTCCAACTATTACCAATAAAAGAAAATTTTACATCGCCTTTTCTAATTATCGTTTTGATCGCTTTCACAGCCATGCTTACCATAAGCGCGATGTAAACTTGGAAAATTATAAACCTTAAGTCGCTAGAATAATTAGATTAAAAAATAGAATAATAGTAATACTACTATTATAGATAGTTTTACAACTATTTTCAATTTCACTTGTTATATTAGTGATTTCAAACGAATGGCGATTCTGCTAACAACAACTTTTACAAATCCTTAAAAATCTACGATATGAAATACATAATTACAGTAATCCTTCTAAGCTTATGCTATGGTCCTGTATGGTCCCAAACCGTGCGGATGAATAACATTGCGACGGCGAGAACCTATACGGTTGAAAATAGAAGTCAAACCGTGCAGCCTTTACTGCAGGAAGCAGAGCGAGCATACAGAGTACTCGATTTTCAGGAGTCCCTGTTTACACTAGATAATGCCGTAGCGCTAAATCCAAATTCTTCGGAGGCACTGCTCCTTCGGGCGAGGGTTAAAAAGATGATCGGAATGCAAGCAGAAGCAGAAATGGACCTGAGACAAGCCAACCGTATTAATCCATACGTTGCCAATCTTTACGGTTACAATGGAAACGACGGACTGTTGAGAATACTGGCCATAGCGCCAGAGCAAGCGGTAGGAAAATTAAGTTCCTTTCAAAAACTCAATTATTATTATCAATCTTTAGATACTAAGATGATTCTTGCGGAGGACAAAGACAAAGAGCTTGAACTTATTGGGACTGTAATTGAGGATATAGAATCGGAAAACTTTAATCAAGCCATGAATAGCATTGACGAAATCATAGAAAGCTTCCCGACCTCTGCTATTGCTTACGATCTGAAAGGGTTGCTATTAAAAAGGGAAGGTAAACTTGAGCCCGCAGCCGCAGCTTTGGAACGAGCAGTAGAACTTGAGCCGAACTTTGCCATTGCCTGGTACAACCTCGGTCAATTGGAAAGAAGTAGAAATAATTTTGAACAGGCGAAAACCTATTTGGATATAGCCATCGAATTGCAAGGTGATTTAACCAAAGCCTATTTTGAAAGAGCATTGTTATACAAACAAATAGGCCAAAAAGAAAATGCACTAAAAGATTACAACACCATAATAGAGAAAAAGGGAAATACCTACCTGGAGGCTTTTCTAAACAGAGGATTGACAAAAAAAATGTTGGGCGATTACAACGGCGCTCTGGCAGACTTAAATCAAATAATGGATGAATTTCCTAATAATTCGGAGATCAGAAAAAACAGAGGAAACCTGCACTTACTCTTTGGACTAACTGAAAAAGCGATTGACGATTATACCATAGCCATTAATTTAGATGCGGACTATGCAGAAGCTTATTACAATAGAGGAATGGCGTTTTTTGTGCTCTATGATAAAGTTTCAGGTTGTGCAGATTTGGATAGGGGTGTAGAGCTGGGGTACGAAGCAGCTAAGGAAGCGAGTTTTTATTTTTGTACGGAGTAGTAGTGTTAGGTGGATGGGTGATAGGTGGATGGGTAGATGGGCTTCCTTCTGACGTAAAGAACTGCGAAAGAAGGAAAACCCATCTACCCATCTACCCATCAACCCATCAACTACAAATAATCAAGAGTCAAACCACCACATTTAAACAAAACAAACTATGTCATCGAAAATTTTGGATTTCAGTAATTTAAAAGGAGACTTCACCGGAGGATTAGTGGCCGGAATAGTGGCCTTACCATTAGCACTTGCCTTTGGCGTACAATCAGGAATGGGAGCTACAGCGGGCCTTTATGGCGCCATCATGGTTGGAATATTTGCAGCTATTTTTGGAGGAACTCCCACACAAGCTAGTGGGCCAACCGGACCAATGACCGTTGTATCCGCCGCTTTAGTTGCGGCTGCAATACAGCTAACTGGAAGTTTGGAATCGGCAATGGGAATCATTCTGTTGAGTTTTTTATTTGGTGGCGTTTTACAAATATTTTTTGGCTTAATAAATATTGCCGGCTATGTCAAATATTTTCCCTATCCAGTCGTATCTGGCTTTATGAGTGGCGTAGGGTTGATCATAGTCATTCTCCAATTGTTTCCTTTTGTAGGTCTTACTTCCGCAAAATCAACCTTTGCAGTATTACAGGATTTACCCAGGCTATTTGCCGATTTTAATATTCATGCACTTGCCTTAGGCGTTTTAACGGTGTTAATTTATTATATATTTCCACTGGTTACCAAGGCTATTCCGAGCCCCTTAGTAGCTTTGGTTGTGGCGGCACTCACCGGTTATTTTCTAGATTGGGATGTGCCAATCATTGGAGAAATTCCATCAGGGATTCCCTCCTTGCAGATCGGTAAAATGTTTAGTAATATACCGACAGAAGCATACGCTTTGATTATTGAATATGCCGCTGTACTGGCTGTACTTGGTAGTATTGATTCCTTATTGACTTCGGTCATCGCAGACAATATGACCAAGACCAGACACAATAGTAATCGAGAACTGATTGGGCAAGGAATCGGAAATATACTTGCAGCTGCTATTGGTGGAATTCCGGGAGCAGGGGCTACGAAAGGTACGGTTGTCAATATCAATGCTGGAGGTAGAACACGAATTTCCGGCGCAATTCATGGGCTGGTTTTGCTTGCCGTTCTTTTGGGTTTAGGCTCGCTGGCAGCTTACATTCCATTGTCTGTCCTAGCAGGTTTACTAATCCCTATTGGTTTTAAAATCATTGATACAAAAGGATTAAAGCACCTGCTCCGAGTCCCTAGAGCCGATGCAGTTGTTTTAGTTCTGGTTTTATTGATTACCACTTTTGGGAGTTTGATTCAGGCAGTTGGATTAGGCGTAGCTTTGGCCTGTATTTTATTTATGAAAAAAGCGAGTGATCTTGGCGAAAAGGGAATTACAGTAGAGACCGTGGAAAATTTGGAAGACGAAAAGCCATGGCAAGATGAATTACCTTTTTATGAAAAGTATAAAGACAAAGTTTTAATAAAACATTTAAAAGGGCCTTTGTTTTTTGGATTTACCACACACCTTAAAAATCAAATTGCGAACATAGATGAAAAGATTAAGGTTCTAATTATCCGAATGGATCAAGTGCCGTCAATTGATCAGTCGGGGCTCTATACACTGGAGGATATCATCTTTGATTTAGAGCATCGAGGGGTACAGGTATTCCTGGTCAATCTGCAAGAGCAGCCTTTGGATAAACTTCATTCCATTGATATTATCCCTGACTTGATCGAGGAGGAACACATCTTTGCAAATGTGAAAGAGGCTTTTGCTTATTTGAAAAAGACGATAGGAAAATGACAAACTCAAAACAACTTATCTCAGAGGGTTTTCAAATAAGTCTCGGGATTGTGCTGGCGAGTATCGGTCTAAAAGCTTTCCTCCTTCCGAACGGTTTTTTAGACGGAGGGATAACTGGCATTGCGATTCTGATCAGTCAGCTTTTTAATGTAAATATTTCGCTATCTCTATTTCTCACTAGTCTTCCTTTTCTAGTCATAGCTTGGAATACATTAACAAAGAAAATTGCTTTAAAATCTTTTTTATCCATTGCAGCCTTAGCTATTTTTATTCACTTCGAGAATTTTACTGCTATCACGGAGGACAAACTTCTAATTGCCATTTTCGGTGGTTTGTTTCTTGGAGCTGGAATCGGTCTGGCCATTAAAAACGGAGCGGTATTAGACGGCTCTGAAATACTTGGAATCTACGTTAACAATCGTTTTGGTGTAAGCATCGGGAAAGTAATACTCCTTTTCAATATCATTCTTTTTTCTTTTACCGCCGTATTAATTTCCATCGAAATTTCTATGTATTCTATTCTGACATTTCTTATTACAGCTAAGATAATTGACTTAACGATCGAAGGTTTTGAGGACTATGTTGGACTCATGATTGTTTCTGAAAAAGCCAACGAAATTAAAGCCAAACTTATAAATGAAATAGGTGTTGGAATCACGATCTATAAAGGTACTAAAGGATATGGCAATAGAGGAATTCAAGAACAAACAGAGATAATACATACGGTCATTAATCGAATTGATATTAGAAGAACTTATAGTCTGATTGAACAAACAGATGAAAAAACATTTATCATCGAATTTGATGTCAACAATGTACAAGGTGGTATTCTTAAAAAATACCTCAGTAAATAAAAGAGAAAGAAACATAAAAACGATTCGATTGTAAGAGGCAAAAACAGTCCTCAAATAACTTTAGTAAAAGAATAACAAATCCGATAAATTAACCAAAGAATATATTAGCTCCAGCCAAACAATTTTCATTTTCATTGGTTTTAATAGTATAGCTACCGATAAAGATAATTTCAAATTCATCATTAAGTGTTTTGTGTTTTTATTTATCAAACTTCAAAATCAGCAATCATGAAAAATACGATCTTTTTCTTTGTAACAATTCTTTTACTTCAGTCCAGCACATTAGTTCTTGGACAAAATAAAAGCTCTTTTAAAAATGAATTAGGGGTTCATCAAATTGATCAGCTCTCCGCTGAAATGATGAGTTTATTTAAGCTACTGATGGAAGAGGAGCTTAACCTAGAAAAAGGTGACCAAGGCATACCTTTTATAAAAGCACTAAATGAAAGTAATTTTGAATTACTGGAAATAGAAATCACTGTTGAAATAGAAATCACCGACAACTTCCATCCAGCTTTTCGAGGAATGTCATTTTCAAATCCGGTACCTTCTAGTGATTTGTTTTTTACCCAAAGCAATAGGTACCTTGATTTATTAGCGTCTATAATGTCAGCGAATAGATTAGACTGTGTGATCCAAAATTCTTTCGCGGATAGCCATTTAGTTAAGAACCATATTCGAGAAGCTTCTTGGCCTATTGTCCGTTTGTCAAATACTCTTGCTTGGTTTGAGCTGCCAGAAAATAACTGGGATGCAAGTTTTACGAAACCAATTCCGGCGACTACTTCTTCGCTGGGTGGATGGGAGTTTAAAATCGGAGCTGGGGAAGGTGGGTATTATTAGCATTGTAATTACGTTGACCAAGCTAGTCAAAAAAACAAAAAGCACCGCCTTCTGAACAAACAGAATGGCGACACTTAGGAGTCAGAGAATAATAAAGTTCCGGTTTAGAGGCAGTTGATTTTGTGCTGATCAAGGCAAACAAATTGAGCATAGCCATAGCTACGTGATATTTTTTAACGAAGGACAGCGCAAAATCAACAACTACAAACCGGAAAGTTATTATTTACCGAGTCCTTAATATAACCCCAATGAACTCAGGTCTAATCCGTCTTCAATATTCTTAACGACTTCATCGAAGTTTGTCCTTCTACCTTTAAGTAATATATCCCAGAAGGTAAGGACGATAGGTTAATTGTGTTTTCATTGTTATTCATATTAGCACTATGTACTTGCTTACCCAGATTATTCAAAACCAGGATAGTATAATTCTCGTCAAGTTCATTTTGTAAAGTAACAGTAAACTGATCTGTAAAAGGATTTGGATAAGCCTTAATCAATAACTCATTAATCTCCATTCCACCAAATTCGTCTCTAAGTAAAGCCTTCCCTTCTTCAGGATTGGTTAAACTACCCGTTCCTTTACAAGAAACACTTGCTTCACAGTAACTCACACAACCATTAGCATCAATAACTTCGACCATAATGTTTGCAAGCCCAAATCCAATGCTAATTTCTGCGGTATTACCATAAGCCTGCTCTATAACACAGCCACTACCTTCTACAGACCAATTGATGATGTATGGAGCCGTACCTCCCGTTGGGCCTACAGTGTAAACATTGTTATGACTATTACAGTCTGGCTGAAAATCTCCGTCAATATTACATTGACCTAATATAATAATCTGTTATTCTTACCGAATTAATGTAATATCCCCCCGCATAATCCGAACCTGACCGTCAATGAATTCCACCTCCACCCAATACACATACACCGCTGGATTCATTGGCGTGCCTTTGAGATTACCATCCCAACCTTCTTCAGGTGACATCATATAAAAGTCACTCATTTCAAAGACAACTTCGCCCCAACGATCGAAAACCAAAAATGATTTAATCTGTTTTACTTCCTTACTCACGTGGATTTGAAAATAATCATTAAAGCCATCACCGTTGGGAGAAAACGCATTTGGAATGTATACCGACTGGTCTTTCAATACACTGATCGTGATCTCTGATCGTTCCCTGCAACCATTTTCATCGGTGACCCGAAATTCGTAGACCGTTCCTTCCAGCGGTTTGATTTCTCGATCCAGACAGCGATCACAATTTGGATCCATCCAGTACATGCCCTGCGTCCATCCCCACTCTTGCAAAGAGCTTGTGTCTCGATTCATTTGTACATGAAGCATGACTTGATCTCCCAACTCAATCGTTTCTTCCTGGTCAGACGTCTCGATTTGGATGGTCAAGTCGCTTGGTTCTTCGATCACTTCAGTACGGGTCACGATACAACCCTTGGCATCTTTGATCACCAGATCATAATGCCCAGGTAACAAATTGCTAAAATGGGATGCTGTCGTAAAAGGCTCATCATTCAATGCATACAAATAAGGAGGAGTGCCACCAGTCACACCTTCAATCGTCAAACTACCGTTTTCATCGCCATAACAACTGATGTCCTGAAGCTGTGTTACCGCCAAAATATTGATTGGTTCATCCAAAACTTCGATAACAGCTTCGGTACAACCATTCGCGTCCGTTACCTCAATGGCATATGTTCCTCCACTTAGATTTGCAAGGTCCTCCGATTGGCTACCGTTATTCCAGTTGAACTGAAATGGAGACGTACCTCCTGATACCGTTAAGTCAATAGCACCATTGGTTGCTCCAAAGCAAGTCAGCTCTGTTGAAACCGTTGACAGTAGAATTGGAGGAGGAGCCGACAATATCGTACTGGAAATTGCGGTGCAACCGTTCAAATCAGTGACCGTCACCGAATAGGTTCCAGGGCCAAGGTTAGACGGATTGGCTATGTCCGGAGCATTGTCCCAATCATAGGAATAAGGTGCTAAACCACCAGTCACTGTCAATGCAATACTGCCATCATTATTACCATTACAATTTATATTTGTTGGAGAGAGAGAAACGACGTTTAATACCTCCGGCTCTTCAATGATAGCCGATCCAACAGTCACACAACCATTGTCATCTGTAACGGTTACAAAGTATTCACCCGATAACAAATTGTTTACATTTTGTGTTATCGCACCATTATTCCAACTAAAATAGTATGGAGGTTGGCCTCCTGTAGTGTTTAACTCGATAGCTCCATCCGCAAATCCATTGCAACTGGAAGCAATGGATACCATTGACAATTGCACCTCCTCCAATGACAACACTGCCTGTTCAAACATTTGCGTGCAATTATTGTTATCCGTCACAGTTACAAGATAAGTACCTGGTGACAAATTGCTTGGGTTTTGGACAGTACTGCCGTTACTCCAAAGAAATGTATAAAGCCCTGTGCCGCCTGTCACATTCAAGGAAATGGAACCATTTTCTTCTCCACAGATAGCTTCAGAGGAAATACCCTCAACTACTATGGCAGATGGTGCCGTCAACGTTTGACTGAGCAATATTGTGCAGCTATTGGCATCCGTAACTAAAAGAGAATAATCGCCTGCTGGCAAATCAAGTAGTTCAGAATCTGTACTGCCTCCAGATGTCCAAAGGTAAGTAAATGGCTCTTGCCCACCTGACAATACAGGCTGGAGGTTGCCGTTATTGCCACCTGGACAACTAATATCGTTTGCCAGCAAGGTACCACTCATTAAGGGAGGTTCCGTAATGGACGCATTAGCAATGGCGACACAACCATTTTGGTCCTCCACGGTAACCTGATAAATCCCGGCTGACAACTCACTCAGGTCTTCTGTAATTGCATTGTTATTCCAGAGATAGCTATATGGCGCGGTTCCGCCTACCACTTCTAAGTCGATTATTCCTATGGCTTCACTAAAACAGGCGTTGTCCACGGTTGTCAGATTTAAGGAAAGATCAGAGGTCGAGTTTATTATTAAACTAAATTCGGAAGTACAAGAATTCGCATCTGTGATGGTAACACTGTAATTGCCTTCCGCCAGATTTGTGGGGTTTTGGATGTCATCGGCCATATCCCAGTTATACTCGTAGGGAGCAGCTCCACCATTTACCGAAAGGTTGATTGATCCATTGTCTTGCCCACAAGTTGCTTGGATGGAAGTACCTGTTACAGTCGGAACTGAGGTGCCATCTATGAGTGTAGTTAATGTTTCGGAACATTCATTACCATCCGTCACTGTGACAGAATAACTGCCGGGACTAAGGCTTGACAACACATTTGTATTTTCATTATTATCCCAAATGTAACTATACGGCTCAACTCCTCCGTTTACTATTAATTCGATGGTTCCATTGGAAGAATCGCAAGTAGCTGCTTGTGTTATCACAGTAAGCTCAATTGCCTCCGATTCCTGAATTGATGCAGAAGCGGATACCAGACATCCAGCCGCATCTACTACTTCTATGATGTAATTACCCGCTGGTAAATTGTTGAGGTCTTCCTGATTCGTTCCAGTGCTCCAGTTGTAATCAAATGGAGGAGTACCACCTGTAACCGTTAAATCAATAGATCCCGAAAGAGCATTGTTACAAAGAATATCTTCCGTAGCTAAGGTGAGGGTCAGTTCACTTGGAGTGCTGACGGTAGTCGAATAAGTTCCCGTACAACCATTGTTGTCTGTGACGGTAACTGTGTAATTGCCCGCACCTAAATTTGTTGGGTTTTGGACATCATCCGCTAAGTCCCAGTCGAAATTGTAAGGAGCAGTTCCGCCATTTACCGTAAGGTTAATCGAGCCATTGCCCTCTCCACAAGTTGCTTCGATGGAAGTACCTGTCACGGTCGGAGCTGAGGTGCCATCTATGAATGTAGTTAACGTTTCGGAACAATCATTTCCATCCGTCACCGTGACAGAATAACTACCGGGACTAAGGTCTGACAACACATTTGTATTTTCATTATTATCCCAAATGTAGCTATACGGTTCAACTCCGCCATTTACTATTAATTCTATGGCTCCATTGAAAGAATCGCAAGTAGCTGCTTGTGTTATCACAGTAAGGTCAATTGCCTCTGATTCCTGGATTGATGTAGAAGCGGATATCTGATATCCTGTGGCATCTACCACTTCTATGATGTAATTACCAGCTGGCAAATTGTTGAGATCTTCTTGATTCGCTCCCGTACTCCAGTTGTAATCAAATGGAGGAGTACCACCTGTAACCGTTAAATCAATTAATCCCGAAAGAGCATTGTTACAAAAAACATCCTCTGTAATTAAACTGAGGGCCAATTCATTTGGGGTATTGATGGTAGTTGAATAAACTTCCGTGCAATCGTTGCTATCAGTGACGGTTACCGTGTAATTGCCCGCACCTAAATTTGTTGGGTTTTGGACATCATCCGCTAAGTCCCAGTCGAAATTGTAAGGAGCAGCTCCGCCATTTACCGTAAGGTTGATCGA
>CAZDTI010000268.1:0-12267 GCA_964508085.1 uncultured Saprospiraceae bacterium
GTACCCCAATTTCCTTGAACATGCTTCCAATCACTGGGTGCCGTGCTCTGACTGGTAATGACGCCAGTGTGTGCATAAACATCTCCCGAAAACCCTTCCAGGGCCCCATTCCCCTGACTTGCGTCAAAGTACACAATCACGTCATCAACCTGAGTAGGGAAAGCAGGCTCTGTCCACACAACTTGTGCCTCTAAAAACGTAGTAATTGCTAGAATAAAAAGTAATATTAATCTCATTTTTATCGATTTTTTATTTTTCACAAAATACAGATAATCAAAGAGATAGTTATTGTTTTTTTTGTTAAATTAATGCCAATATCTGTTCAATTTAAAAACTGTTTAATAAACAACATTTCAACATGAAATATAGCATCAACATCGCCTTTATTTTTGTTTTTTTTCTACTTCCTTTTTCCGGGAATTCTCAATATATCTTCCCCGATAAAGGCTACGTTTTTGATGATACAGAAATCCCCAGAGTCGATATTTTTATTGATGCGGATTCTCTCCAACATTTATTAGAGACAGACAACCTTCAAAACAATCATGAATATCCGGCCACCTTTATTTTTAATAAAAGTACGGGCATAGATACTATTGAAAATATTGGTTTTCGCCTCCGTGGAAACACCTCCAGAAGTGCAGACAAAAAATCTTTTAAAATCTCTTTTAATAGCTTCGAAAATGGACAAAAATTTCATGACTTAGAAAAATTAAACATTAATGGAGAACACAATGACCCTTCTATTGTCCGCTCCAAATTATGTTGGGATTTATACAATTGGGCAGAAGTTCCCTCGGCACGTGCAAATCACGTTGCATTTTATATTAATGAAGAATACAAAGGTCTTTATCTCAACGTAGAACACATTGATGAAGAATTTATTGAGAAAAGATTAAGCGATAATTCTGGGAATTTATATAAGTGCCTTTATCCTGCAGATTTACATTATAAAGGAGACGACCCTGATTTATACAAAGAGGAATTTTGGGGACGACCCGCCTACCAACTTAAAAATAATTTATACGCCAATGATTATAGTGACCTCGCACATTTTATTGATGTCCTAAATTTTTGGGTGGGCTCTGCTTTCAAATGTGAATTAGAACGCATTTTTGATGTAGATGCTTATCTCAAAATAATTGCGCTGGATATTCTGACCAGTAACTGGGACGGCCCAATAATTAATAAAAATAATTTCTACTTATATCATGATCCTTGCTCCGGGAGGTTGGTATATCTACCTTATGATTTGGACAATACATTTGGTATTGATTGGTTTCAAGTAGACTGGGCAAATACCAACATTTATAATTGGTCTGGATATTCGAATGATTACCGTCCTATTTTTGAAAAAATAATGATCGTTCCTGAATATCGAGATCGATTTAGTTTTTACATCCAACAAATCATTTCCGATCATTTTAACAGTGATAATCTAGATACTTATTTAAGTGACAAGCGAAATCAATTGGCTCCTTTTCGTAGCCCAGATACTTATGCGGAGTTGGATTATGGTTGGACCTTCACCGATTTTTTGCAAAGTTATGATGATGCTTTGGGTGACCATGTTACTTACGGAATGAAAGAATATGTTACTGCAAGATCAGAATCAGTTTTGGACCAAGTGGAAGCTGTTGATATTTTTCCAGTGGTCAAAAATATTGATATTGACTGGTCAGAAAATGAAGTCGCTTTTGAGATCAATGCTTTTGATGATGGCAACATTGAGCAAATTCTTTTTCATTATAAAATAGGAAATCAAGATTGGCAAAATGAAACGCTGCCCCTTCTAAATGACACCGCTTCTTACGTTTTAACAAACACCGAAATAGATACGCTGACTTACTATGTAGAATTGGTTGACGATATAAATCAACAAAGTCTTTCCCCACGCTGTCAAGACGGGAAGCTATTGTTAGGTTTTCACCCAACTCCTGACCTTGTCATCAATGAATTCATGGCCAGTAATACAACACAAACAAAAGATAACTTTGGCGAATATGAAGATTGGATTGAAATTTATAACACCGGAAACGAACCGCTCCAACTTTCTAATTTTTATCTTACTGATAATCCTGAAAACCCTACGAAGTGGAAGCTACCTACGCAAATGTTATACCCTGGCGAATACCAAACTTTCTGGGCAGACGATGACCAAAACCAAGGGCGTTTGCACACCAATTTTAAACTCAAAAAAAGCGGAGAATTTATTGGTTTATTCGATCATAAAAATAATCACTTTGCAGTAATAGACAGTTTAAGTTATCCCGCCCAAACCAGCAATGTTTCTTTTGCCCGTTCCCCAAATGGAATCGGGGATTTTACTTTTGATGAAAGTTCTACCTTTGGTGTAAATAATGATTTATTAATAAGCGTGGAAGATTTGTCAAATGGTAAGATTCAACTATATCCAAACCCTGCATCGGAACAATTATCTATTATTTCCAACAATAAAAATACATACGATGTGAAAATATTCGATATTCGGGGGAATTTACTTTTTAGTAAAAAGGATACGAATCAGATTAAGGTGGGGAATTTAAGGAATGGATTGTATGTTATTCAGGTAGGAAGTCAATACAAAAAGTTCATGGTACTGAGATAAAAAAATACGGTAGACGAGTATTACGGTGGACGGTTTCTGCGGCCGTAATACCCGTCCGCCGTAAAACCGTCCACCGTATCAATTAATATCCTGTATTCTGTTTCAAATTCGGATTAGCCGCTAAGTCAGAAGCTGGTATTGGAAAAATATCTCTGAAAGATTCCGTTGCTCGACCTTCCATAACCGCACCTTTCCAAGGCCAGTGATAATCGCCATCCGTAAATTGACCAAAACGAACAAGGTCTATTCTTCGGGTACCTTCCCAATATAATTCACGGACACGTTCGTCCAGAATAAAAGGCAGATCCAAATCAGTCATTTCGATATTCCCGCTGTCATTTAGATAAGCACGTTCTCGTAAGGCATTTATGAGATTTATTGCTTCTCCCATATCGCCTCCTGTTCCACCACGCAAGACCGCTTCGGCATACATCAAGTGTGCATCTCCTAAACGGAAAAGTGGATAATCCGTATCTACGTGAGTTGGATCGGAACCAGACTCTCCTGCCAGATTGGTATTGGTGTATTTTGGAACTGCAATCCCTTCAGTAAATTCATTGATGTCTGTAATTTCCATAGTCTGACCATCTGTGTAAAAGATCGCTCGCTTATCGATATCGCCAGTAAGGTCTGGAAACTTTTCCAGCATTGAAGATGTGGTACGCAAACCTGACCAACCATCACTTACCCCATAATCTGTTGCTTCCATAGTTCCTCCAATTGCACCATGAACAAGGAAGGTGGTGTTCCCCCAATTCTGTGTATTTTTACCATCTGAATTAAAGGCAAAAATAATTTCATCAGATTCATGATTGTCTTTCATAAACAAAGCCTGATAGTTAGGTTCTAATTGATACCCTGCTCCCAACACCTTGTTACAAGCGCTAAGACATTCTGTGTATTTAGGCGTTCCTAACATCGATTCCGCATTCAAGTATAACTTTGCTTGTAACATCCAGAGCGCAGCTTTATCTACTCTTCCGTATTCTCCTTGGCGCGGTTCAGGCAAAATAGATTCCACCTCAGAAAGCTCTGATTCAATAAAATCAAAAAGCGCTTGTGGAGTAGCTTGCACCGGAAGATCGGTTGAAATCGTTTCTGCTAAAGGAATATTTCTAAACAAATCCAATGCATGCCAATAAGCCAAAGCTCTTAAAAACCGAACTTCTGCACGGTATAAATTTATCTCCTCTTTATCGACCTCAGCAATTCCATTTGCTGACAAACGCTCTTCACTTGATTGTTTCAAAAAATCATTTGCAGTCGAAACGATAAACGCAATTCGATAATACAAAACTCTTACAAACTGGTTTTCAGAAGACCATACATGATTGTGCATATCTTGGATACCTGCATCGGTCCAAGCAATAACGGCCTCATCTGTTGTAATTTCTTGAGCTTTCCAATATACTCGAATGTAAGAAGTAAACCCCTCATCGCTTACAATAGAAATATCACCTTCTCCATGTGGGCCATCTTGCCCCGTTAAAGAATAACTTCCATAAACCTTGGCGAGGTAAGAACGATAGGCGTCAAGATTGTTGAAGATTTCGAGTTCGGTAGAGGCGTCCTCAGGAAGTACTTCTAAGTCCGTACAACTCGTTACCGCAAAAAAGGATAAAGCTATAAAAAGGATATATTTTTTCATTTTAAATAGTTTTAAAAATTAGCATTAAGACCAAAAACAAATCGTCGGGATACCGGGTAAATGTTGTTATCAATACCTCCATTAAACTGAGGGAGCTCTGGATCAATTCCTGAATACGAAGTCACCGTGAAAATATTCTGAGCGGTTACATATAATCGTAAGGACTGAAAAACCTTACTTGGTGTTATGTTATAACCGAGTGTTATGTTGTCTAGTTTTATAAAATCTGCTTTTTCTATATAAACATCCGATTTTAATTGACGATCTGTAAAGTCGTTGACAAATGCGGTTTCATGAATGTTGTTTGTCACTCGATCATCTAATCTTTGATAGTAACCAGCACCAGAAGCAACATTGTTGTAAACATAGTTTCCAACGGCTGCTCGGAAGGTCGCCGACAAATCGAATTTTTTATACCGGACATTTGAAGTCAAACCAAAGATGAAATCCGGTGCTGCATTTTCATTGATAACCAAATCATTTTCATTGATAATACCGTCCTCATTAATGTCTTCATAAATATCCAACAAATCAGCCAAGCCATCACCATTATGATCTTGATTGTCAGGTAAAGGTTTTCCATTTTCTCTGATGTGGCGATAGGTTCGGAAAGATTCGATTGGGTAACCAACCTTAAGCACCTGAATGGTTTGGCCAACGTCTCCAGAAATACCACCTGCTTCATATCCAGGAAAATCAGGATCATTAGAGTTGTCTAATTTTGTAATTTCGTTTTTATTGAAGGATGTATTAAAACCTAAGCTCCAATCCCAATCAGTCCGGTCTAAAATAACCCCATTCAATTCCAGTTCGACTCCTCTATTTTCCATCTCTCCAATATTCGTTAATACTAGATCACTTAGATTAGTGAAAGCTCCTGCCGCTACGGTAAATAACAGATCGTTGGTATGTTTTCTATATAGATCAATAGAACCACTCAATCGATTGCCAGCAAAACCAAAATCAATTCCGAAATTAGTAGAGGTGGTTTCTTCCCATTTTATACCTGGATCTACCCCAGTACCACGGAGTGTGTTTACAAATTCATCTCCAAATTGGTAAGCAGCATCATCTGTTCCAAAACCATAAAATGTAGTGTATAAGAAATCAGGGATATCCTCATTTCCAGTAATTCCCCAACTTAATCTTAGTTTTAAATTAGAAAATAGTTTATTCCAATTGCGAGCAAAAGGTTCTTCCATAATACGCCAGCCTAAAGCCGCTGCTGGGAAGAGTCCCCATTTGTTGCTATCTCCAAATCGAGAAGAACCATCACGACGTAAAGACAAAGTCAAAAGGTATCTGTCTTTAGTGGTCCAGTTTGCTCTTCCGAAAAAAGAAATCAAGCGGTTATGGGTAAGGAAGGAATCTTGCTTTATGTCTGTTGTATAATTCCAAGTGTCACCAGTCTGCTCTAATCCATTGCCTTCTATCCAATGATTTTCCCGGTCAAAATCTTGCCAGGAGTGCCCCATTGTCAAGGTCATTTTGGATCCGATTCCTCTAAATTCTGTTTTATAAATTCCGTAAGTTTCTATTAGGGCTGAATAATTTCTTAAATCTTCATTAAATAAAAATCCACCTCTGTCGAAGTTGTTTCCATCTTTTAATAAAGGGTCTCTGAAGTTTTGCTTTTCTCCTTTTGTATAATCGTAACTCAAGTTAGACTTGATGGATAAACCTTCTAAAAAAGGGAGCTCATATTCCACTGTCAAATTGTTTAGTGAACGAGTGGACGTTCCATATTCATCGGTAAGTAGTAATGTGGAAACAGGGTTATTGGTTGCCAAAGGATCATTCCATTGAAAGTAACCTCCATATTCTGATTCGGGATCTAGCACTGGTCTTGTTGGGTCAAAACCTAAGGCTGCGCCCATTACATTAGGAGCAAATTGATCTCTTGAAAACCCTGTTTTTGTTTTAAAGTTAATGGTCAGTTTATCATTGAGCAATTTACTGCTGAAGTTTCCAGAGATGCTGGTATTCCGATTGGCAGAGGTTCGGAGTATACCGTCGTTATATTGAAATCCTCCAGAGATTAAATAGCGAAATGATTTTGTTCCGCCGGAGAAAGACAAATTATGCTCTGTTCCGAATGCGGCATCGGTCACTTCACCAACCCAGTCGGTACTGCTCTCCCCAAGAAATTCAAACTCTTGAGGTGCTTTCGCACTAATTGCATTTCTAAAATTATTTGGACTTAGCACTTCCGGACTACCACTGAAGGTAGAGATGCTTGCGTTTCCGCTATAACTTACTTTTAGTTTTCCGGCTTGACCTGATTTTGTGGTAATGATGATAACGCCATTCGCTCCACGTGAGCCGTAAATTGCTGCAGCAGAAGCATCCTTCAAAACTGTCATGCTTTCTACATCTGCAGTATTGATGAAGTTCAATGGATTTCGTCCACTTGCATTTCCTCTGTTGTCAACAGGCACTCCATCAATCACGATAAGCGGATCACTCGATGCATCCAAAGAGGTTCCTCCCCGAAGGCGAATTTTATTGGCTCCTCCAGGTTCCCCATTGCTGCTAATTTGTAGACCTGCTACTTTTCCTGCAAGGAGATTTTCTGGTGAAGCGTTAACCCCTTTGTTGAATTTTTTAGAATCTATTTTAGAAACGACCCCTGTCAAATCTTCCTTACGAACAGATCCGTAACCAACCACAACAACGGCGTCCATAATTTCACCAGAGATTGATAAGACTACATCTAGTTGTTGGTCAGCGCCAACTATTATTTTTTTGGTGGTGTACCCTACGTAAGAAAAAGCCAGACTATCTCCTTTTTGAGCATTGATTTTATAGTCACCACTAATGTCTGAAACCGTTCCGGAACTACTATTTCCCAGAAGTAGGATATTGACGCCTATGAGTTCTTCACCAGTTTCAGCGTCTGTTATTTTACCAGTTACTTGAGCAGTAACAATAAAACTACACAATAGAAACATACAAAACAACAGGAGTTGAATTGTTTTTTGTCCAGCTTTGTAAGATTTTAATTTCATTTCCATAAAGATTTTAAGTACAAACAAAAAAGGCCGCCCCAAATAAATTAGAGCCAACCTTTTCTGTTTGTTTGTTAAGCTGCTCTGCAACTTTTCTATAAAAGAATATTACTCCTATTTTACTGTAAGTCAGCTGTTGCTGAGAAGTTTTCGCCATCAAAAGAAAGCGTTACTTTATAGTTACCAGCTGCTGAAAGCGCAATGTTCGGATCATCAACGACTAGTGCGTTCAAGTCACCTCCTAGGTTTAATTTCCAGTCAGCACCTGCACGGAACTTCCATTCATCAGTAGTAAAATCACCAGTAACCACCCATGTAGTTATACCAGTATCCGAATCCATCGTCTCCAATGTCATTAAAGAATCATTATCCCAGCCAGCAGTAGGGCCTCCTTGTCCGATAACTCCCCAGCCACCTAGGTCCATTGTAGCAGTCCAGGTAGCACCTTCATCTGCAGTGGAGAGTACGACATAGTAAGTACCAGGACCAGGAGAAGGAATATTACCTCCGCCAGCTACAAGTGCATCGATAGCACCTCCAAGGTCAAAATCATCCCAAGTATCATTTGTACGGAATTTGATTTCACCGTCAGTTAAAGAAACAACAGCATACCAACTGTGTACACCCGATTCTTCTTTATGGAACATATTTTGGTCAGAATCCCAGGCACCAGTAGTAGCATCTCCAATAATACCAAATTTGAAATTATTAGGATCAAAGCTAATAGTAGGAGCATCTCCAGTTCTATCAAGAGTTAGTGCCCAGCCACTTTGTGGGCTCCAATCCATTTTTATCGTGTATTCTCCTTCTTCTGTTTGTACTATGTCACCACCACCTGTAGTTAAATCGCCTGCGCTTCCACCGAAGTTGGTATACAATTGGTAGCCATTATCGGGATCAAGAGTTCCAACAGGGTCAATTCTTCTGTTCAAGTCCCAACGACAATTGAAACGTACTTTCCATTTTCCATTTCTCAAAATAGCTCCCTCTTTAGTCCAAGATCCGCCTGTAGCAGTTACACTACCGTCTAACTCAGTATCAGCTGACCAACCTCCTTCTGTTGCGTCTCCAATCAAAGCAGGTTGCTCAATTTTGTAAAGCACCAATTCGCTTGTTGTTTGATCATGTGTAACTTTATATAAACCTGAAGCAGCTACGTTAAAAGCAGCTCCACCTTCTGAGGTAGTTACTAAAGAGTATTCGTTCAAATCACAAGCAGAACCTTCGTCTGTAATAGCAGAAGCAGTCCCACCAATAGTTGCTGTGATCTCTTTACTAGTTACTTGAACTACGTTGTAATCACCAGCTTCCAGATACATGTATCCTGCAACAAAACCAGAACGCTCTTGCGTTTCACCTAGTCCGTCAGCATCAACAACTTCTGAACTTAACTGTGCAGAAGAAGAAGGATCTGCCCCTGTTAAAGCCAAGTATAAACCATCTCCGACATTAATACTACCATCTCCGGTATCAATAACAATATCGTCATCGCTTCCACAAGAGGTAAATAATAATGACCCTGAAACTAGGAGTAATCCTAGCAATTTAATCCAATTATTTTTCATGTTTTTTATAAATTTTTATATAATAATTAATGAGTAAAATACAATACAATAGCCCTAATTCTACATGCACTTTAGTGCCGGAATTATTAAAACTTTCGTTTTAAAAGCCTATGCTAAATTGTTATTAGCTAGACTTGTCTCTTAAAATAATTAGTATGCTATCGAAAAGGTTATTTAGATCATCACTGTAAATAGTAGTTCAAATCTTAATACAAAGTTAGCCCTCGAAATTAGCAGCATCTAATTTTTTTTTATCAAAACATTTGCATATTTTACCTTTATTGAAAAAATTCATGTTTTTGGGTAAAAAACACAAAGTATGCGTCCTCAACTAGAAACGGTCCATTTCCCAACAGACTCTCCTTCCATAAAGTACATGGTCTACAAGAATCCGGAGTTGAAACCCTACTGGCATCACCATCCTGAAGTTGAAATTTCTTATATGTGTAAAGGAAAAGGGCTGCGATATGTAGGGGATGGTATACAATCCTTTGAAGAAGGGGAGTTGCTTTTATTGGGGGAAAGCTTGCCGCACGATAGTATTTCTGAGAACGAAGGGCCTAATGATTATAAAGAGGTTTTGGTCTTTCAATTCTCTAAAAACATTTTTCAAACCTTTCCAGAATGCAAGGCCTTATCCCAACTTTGTGAAGATGCTCAATATGGTTTTTCCTACAACAATCCAAGCCCAATTCTTATTGAAAAAATACTCTCCTTTGGAGATTTGAAACCGCTGCAAAAGTTAATTGGCTTACTGGAAATCCTAAGCTTAATGGATGCGGATAAGAATAGAAAAACCTTATCCAGTACTTCATTTGCGAAAAACCCCATGCATGGAAAATTCCAAAACAAAACTGCACAGGTCACACAATACATCCTCAATCACCTGGACAAACCATTGTCTTTAGGCCAAATTGCAGACTTCAGCGGTATGACACCGAACTCCTTTTGCCGCTGGTTTAAAAAATCAAACCGAAGTAATTTTATTACTTATCTCAATACAGCTCGAATTGAACGCGCCTGTCAATACCTGGTTGAAACAGATTGGAAGTCTTCAGAAATTGCTTATAAAACAGGCTTTGAAAACATCAGTCATTTTAATCGTGTTTTCAAAAAAATAAAAAAGCAGTCTCCAAGTAGTTATCGTAAAAGTGTTTTGTATTAAGCCTTATTATTATTAGTTAATCATTCGCATTATCATGGTCTGGGTCCAATCTATAAAAGTAATGTTGCACAATTGACAACATGTTTTTATGTAAAGCTGTCATCCTGAACAGGCGAAAAACAACTCTGTTGCTTATTCCTGTGGACACTGAACGCGACCCTTGTTATGCGATTTTTTAACACATAGGTACATTAGATCACATAGCCTTCTATTGCAAAAGCTCACATAGTAAAAATGCTTTCGCATTTTTATACATAGTTCATTCAGCTTTTCTTTGTAAGATTTACTGAACCTGTCCGCCCGCCAGGCGGGAGTAAATTACTATGTGCTCTTTTGCGATAGTACGAAGGTGCCTGAAGGCTATCGCCCTTGCCATGCTGTCATCCAGAATAAATTGAAATTTTATTAGTTTTGCACTTATGAAAAAATCAGCTACTCTTCTTTTATTTTCCTTTATTCTACTAGTCAGCAATCTGTTTGCGCAAAAAAAAATTGATCGTATTGAACCGCCAAATTGGTGGGTCGGAATGCAAGGCACAGAACTACAACTACTCATCCACGGAAATAACATCGGCCATTGGCAACCGTCGATTTCCTATGATGGAATCCGTATCCAGCAAGTGATAAAGGTTGAAAGCCCAAACTATCTTTTTGTAGATTTATTGTTGGGAGAATCTGTAAAGCCAGGTTCTTTCGATATTGTTTTTCACGACAACAATAAAGAAGTTGAACGACATGCTTATACTTTGTCAAAAAGAGAAGAAGATGCCCCACATCAAAAAGGCTTCGACACTTCAGATGTTCTCTACCTTATAACTCCAGATCGTTTTGCTAATGGCGATCCAGACAATGATGAGTTAGCTACGCTGAAAGAAGGCAAAGATAGAAGCTTCAAAGGGGGCCGACATGGAGGCGACATTCAAGGAATCATCAACCACTTGGATTACATTAAAGACATGGGCTTTACCGCAATCTGGCTCAACCCTCTTTTGGAAAACGATATGGAGCAATACTCTTATCATGGTTATTCAACTACTGATTTCTATAAGGTAGACCCTCGCTTTGGCAGTAATGAACAGTATCGCCAGTTGGCCATTGAAGCAGATAAGAAAGGCATCAAGCTCATTATGGATATGATTGTAAATCATTGCGGTTTGTTTCACTGGTGGATGGATGATCTTCCCAGTCCTGACTGGATTAATCAATGGGAAAGCTATACAGAGACCAATCATCAAAAGTCTATTCTACAAGATCCTTATGCTTCTGAGTTAGATAAAAAAGTATTTTCAGATGGATGGTTTGTTCCCACGATGCCCGATCTGAATCAGCGGAATCCACTAATGGCAAATTACTTAACTCAAAATGCCATCTGGTGGATCGAATACCTCGGACTCGCAGGAATTCGTATGGATACCTACCCTTATCCTCAGATGGAATACATGACAGATTGGACTCAAAAGGTGATGCAGGAGTATCCTAATTTTAATGTCGTAGGGGAAGAGTGGCATTTGAAACCTTCCACAGTTTCCTACTGGCAAGCGGGCAAAGAAAATCCTAACGGGTATACTTCTTACCTACCCAGCCTAATGGACTTCCCCCTTCAAAGTGCAGTGGTGAAAGCAATTACAGAAAAAGAAACCTGGGGACAGGGTTGGGTTAAATTATACGAAGCTTTGGCTCAAGATTATTTATATGCTGATCCAAACCAATTGGTTATTTTTCCGGACAACCATGACATGAGCCGGATTTTTACACAGCTGAATGATAATTATGCCGATTACAAACTGGCGATGACCTACTTTCTGACTATACGTGGTATTCCACAATTGTACTACGGTACGGAAATTTTAATGACACACCCCGGAAGCGATGACCATGGAATTATCCGTAGTGATTTTCCAGGTGGCTGGGAAGGAGACAGCATAAGCGCTATTAACGGAACTGGCTTGACTAAACAACAATTAGACGCTCAGGGTTTTCTGAAAAACTTAATCCAATGGCGTAACAAAACCGCTACCATTCACCATGGAAAGTTGAAACACTTTGTCCCTCAAAATGGCGTTTATGTTTACTTCAGATACACAGAAGAGGAAATGTATATGATTGTTTTGAATAAAAATAAAGGGCAATATGATCTGGACTTGAGTCGATTCGCTGAATTATTATCGGATAGTAACCGTGGGTTTGATGTTCTTAATAATCGGTTTTTTGATTTATCTGGAAAGAAAATTTCATTGCCCAATCATCAACCATTAATATTGAAAATAGAATAA
>CAZDTI010000269.1:0-12252 GCA_964508085.1 uncultured Saprospiraceae bacterium
CATCTATTAATATCAAGGAGCCAGTACGTCCTTTCTCAAATTGTTTTACCTTTTTAAGGTTAACAATGAAAGATTTATGAATGCGAAAGAAATGATTGTTTGACAGCAAGTTTTCATAATGACTCATAGGAAAAGACGCAAGCCGAGAGTTTTGGTTTTCTAGGTGGAAAAGGACATAGTTCCCTTGTGCTTCTAAATAGAGGATTTGATCAAAATCAAAAACGTTATAGTGGTTGCTGCCTGATATTACAATTTGGTCAATTGGCGTTTTTCTGTCTGAGATTGCATTATTTAGAAATTGAATTTGTTCATTTACTAGAGGAGAGGATTTTCTTACCTTTTCAATGGCCTGACGAAGTTCACTTAAATCAAGGGGTTTTAATAAATAATCAAGTGCTGCATGTTTGATGGCTTTGATAGCGTATTGGTCGTACCCAGTTATAAAGATAATAGCATAGGTATGGTCAACGGTTTGGGTTAAAATATCAAAACCATTTCCTCCTGGCATTTCGATATCCAAGAAAATTAAATCCGGTTGTTGGGCATTAATTAATGCAACTCCACTTTTTACATCATGGGCTTCTCCAATAATTTCTATATCCTTACAATAGTGACGAATCATGTTATTTAAGAGCTCTCTACTATTGAGCTCGTCGTCAATGATGATGGCTTTGATCATATTTATTTTGGTATACGCGAAAGTCTTACGGGTAAAATAAAGGTAGTCCGTACTCCACTTGGGTTTGTTAAATTTTGATATTTGAAATCTGCGACTGAAGAACTTCTCTCATTATTAAGTAAGGCAATTCGTCCCTTAATAATTTCTAAACCGAAGGAAGGATTTTCGGTTTTTTCTTTTACATCTTCCATTATTTGCCTCTCCTGAATTCCAGAACCGTTGTCTTCTATACGAACCTGAATAGTATTGTTCTCTTCCTGTTTTTTTATTTGCAGGGTAATCATGCCTTTGTAATCACAATGTTTGAAAGCGTATTTTACCGAATTTTCTAAAATAGGCTGAAGCAAAAGAGGAGGTATAAAATGAATACTTTTCTCTATATTATCTTCCACTTCAATCTGAAAATCAAACTTATCAATGAAACGCATTTGCTCCAATTCCATATAGATTTGAATAAAATCAATTTCTTCCTGAAGTGAAATATATTCTAATTTGGAAAACTCTAAACTACTTCGCATTAATTTTGAAAAACGGGATAAATAGTAATTAGATTTTTCTATCTCATTTTTAAAAATAAAATTTTGAATAGCATTTAATGAATTAAAAACAAAATGAGGATTCATCTGAGAACGCAAGGCAGAGAGCTGCGCATCTTTCGTTTTATACAAAGCTTCTTGGAGCGCTTTGTCTTTTTTCAATTGTTGATTTCTGTTCCTAGTTATAAAAAATACAATCAGAAGTAAAGCAGAGACCAATAAACTTCTGAACCAAAGGGTCTTTGAATAATGCGGAAGAATACGGAAAGAAAAGGGTTCTGTTGGAACGGACCAAGTATTGTTATTGTTTCTGGCAGTAACTGAAAATTCATATTCCCCCGGTGATAAATTAGTAAAACGAGCACTTCGATCATTTGTATAGTACCAGTCCGTATCGTTTTGATCATTAATTAATTTATAACGATAAAATGTTTTTGATTCTGGTTTACTAAAGCAAATACCTTTAAAGTGAAAAACTATATCATTTTGCTCAGAAGATAGAGCGGCATTAATTGGAATAGGCTTATTCTCTTTAATCGTTTGAACAGATTCTAAAAAAATGTTTGGAGGGGTATTCTTTATTTTTAGTTCTTCTGGTTTGAAATGATTGACACCATTGTTCAATCCTAGCCATAGCTCATTATTCCACAGAATTAGATCATTTATGAAATTAGACAACAAACCATCTGCTGTTGTAAATCCGACGATAGATTGAATGGATGGGAAATTATTTATCATACGGTAGGATAATTTGTTTAATCCTTTATTAGTTCCGATCCATATCACTGAATCTCCTTGTAATTCTATATTATTAATGAGATTACTGTTTAAGCCAAGGTCTTTTGTAATTTTAAAAACGCTATCCTTATGCTGATACAACAACCCATGTTCTAATGTAGCTAACCAACGATTGTTTTCAAGCGTAACATGAATATCTGAAAATCGGGTGTCCAATATTGGAATCTCAGCCGATAGTGTTTCGACTTCTTTATAATTATCAGGGTCCAAAAGATATAACCCTTTAGTAGTTCCTATTAAGATATTTCGATTTTGATCTTCAACTAAAGTAGTAATCCGTTTTCGTGCAATAGGGTTCGTAGTACTAGTATTCGAATAATAAAGCTCACTTGTTTGATTAGATATAATGTAGCCTGTCATATGTGTATTTAAAAATAAGCCATTATACATTTGAATATTAGAAATGGCAGACCGGTTAGAGTTAGTAGTAGATAGACTTCCATCTTCATGTTCTACAATACGGTTCTCTACTGCGAAGGCTTCATTGCCTTTTGTATACATTTTCCTTATCTGTCGCTTAAAAGATTTCAATTTTATACTTCCGGTCCTCCCATTTTTATTACGTGTAAAAAGCTGACCATTTGAAGTACCGAATAATAAATAAGAGGGTAATTCACTTATGGAAATGATTCGTTCGACATTTGGTTTAAAGGACTCAAATATTGTTTGTTGAATTTCAAATGAAGGGATAAAAAATATACCTTTTTCCAGAGTCGAAATCCAATAGTTATCTTCGCGATCCATAATGATAGCAGTAACGGAAAAATCTTCAAAATAGATTTCAGGAGGCTTATCTAAATTTCCTTTCTTGTACCTTAGTAATCCCTTTAGTGTACAAATCCAAATATCTCCTAATTTGTCTTCATAAATAAAATCAACCTTTTTTTCATTAGGAAGCCTAAAATGCTCACTGCCGTGTTCTTTAATTAAAATGACTCGATTCTTAGGCTTTGTAAATAAAAAGTCACCAGATTTTATAGCAATAACACCTTCACCAAAACCCAATGAATCATTATAAAAGAGAAATTGATCACCAAATTTTTGTAAATAATTTTTACCAAAAGAGTTTTCAGAATGCAATAGGTGAGATAGCGAATTAGAATGTTCGGAAAGTTCCCCGGTCACTGTATTAATAGAAAAATACCGTGGGCTAAGATTCTTAAAAGGGGAAAATATAATTTGATCCTCATGCCATAAGAGGTCGGTCACCCACCTACCATTTACAACGGATTCTATTTTGTGATTAAACGGAAAGGAATGAAAACGACCGTTTTCAAAATAATCTAAGCTTCCATCTATAGCTGTAACCCAGAAACGCCCGCTCGGGTCTTCGATAATTTCAAAATTAGTATTGTTAGAAAGTCCTTCTTGTGTGGTATAAGTCGTAAAATCATATCCATCAAAAGTACAAACTCCTCGATCTGTGGTAAGCCATAAAACACCTTGCTCGTCAATGGCAAGGTCGTACACTTCTGCACTGGGAAGTCCATCCTTTGTACCATAGTTAATATGGAACGGATCCTGACTTAAGAGCACCAGAGGGAGTGCTAAAAAGAAAATTGTAGCTAATAATATTCTACGAAAGACTCTAAACATTTTATCATTTTAAATAGAGGCTACTACCCTTTCATTTATAAAAGGGATTACCCGTTAAATCCTTAGAGAACTTTCAGGCTAATTTACCTACTCCAAGACCACTTTTCTAACCACTTGCTTACGTCCTTCTTCCTCCAGCACCACCATATAAATCCCAGCCGTAAATTCAGACAAATCCAAAGTCACTAATTCAGCTATCTCTGTATCAATTCCTCTTTCCAACATCAACCGCCCATAACAATCATAGACCGATAACCGTTTCGTAATATCTTTATTGCGCTGTTCAGCGGATTTCTTCAGTGCAACATACAACATTCCATCCGTAGGAACTGGAAAAACAGTGAACTCATTCAATGCCAAGTCAAAAAACACTTCCTTCACTTCAGCAAAACGATGAGTTCCGCCTACAAATACCTCCTTAAGTCGATAGTAATTTACCCCTTCAAATGGCTTCTGATCTTCCGCTTCATAATGCTTTTCAAAATCACCACTCAAATTAGCGATCTTTTCTATCTCTTCAAAATGCGAACCATCTACGGAGCGCTCCAATATAAAATAGTCCGTTTCTATTTCCGCGTTTGCGGTCCAATTCAAATTCACTTGGCGACCTGCTTTTTCCGCATCAAACTGCAAGAAGTTTGTAGCACCAACCAAGTTAAAAGAAGAAGCAATAACAACGGTATAATCTTCTACTTCTCCAAAAGTAAAGGCATCACAGGGCCCAGCAAAAGCTTCCTTCTGCATGGACACTCGCATACGAGTTGCTCCTGAAGACACGCCGGTTGGAATTGTAATACTGTTGTCGATGACATCAACTACAGTTGGTGGATAATTGGGAGTTCCAGCTACAGAAATTGTTTCTAATACCATTTCCCCAGGATCATTAAAATCAGCATCCTGATTGAAATCAATCCAAACGCGAACATATTCATCCCAATAACTCCAGCTGAATTTTGGAGTTAACGAAAAATCATAGGTATTACCCATTACAACCGAGGTGTTCAAATCTGTGAAATCACCATAGCCATCTTTCCCTGAATCATTATACAACGTATGGAACTCAACTATGTCAATATGCTGATTCCATGGCTCCTCTCCTTCTGACTCACAGTAATCTCCCCCTCCTTCTTCTTGCGTTACTGTTATGGTAAAACTACAGCTCACTTCATCTCCGCAATCGTCCGACGCCAGGTACGTTACGGTGTAGGTTCCTTCTGATAAATCATCCCCATTTTGAGGGCCTGCAGTTTGCGTTAATGTTGTGTTAGAAGAACCTCCAACGCAATCCAATTCCATTAAATAATAGCGATTGTAATTTGCAGAATGAACTTTCCATTCTCCGTTAGAAGATTGAAATTTTACAAAATCTCTGGTACTAGTATTCGAACTACTTAAGGCAAAATTAGTATATGTTGTTGGCGATCCATCCTCCCAGACAAATTCTGTTTCATTCACTTGATCCGTCAAGCCGATGAAGGCACTTTTGTTTATATTATCATGGATAAAATCATTTTCTTCCTCATCTGAGATAATCGCCAATGTCGCTCCAAACTGAGCAGCTGCGGCCTGTCCTTCATCCCAACGTTCCTGCTCTTCAGAAATATAGTATTCATGTCCATTGTAAGTTCCAACAAAGTCAAAACCAGAAAGATCCTGACCACAATTTGAATTTCCACCGCCCCCACTCGAACAAGAACTTTCTACCATCGGCAATACCCAAGTCGCTTCCACACTATTTTGCCCTTCCGGAATGCTAACAAATATATCTGAAGGACAATCTACCGTCAATGTATTGTTATTTTGCCCATTCACTATCACGTTAAAAGAGCAGACTGCGGTATTACCACAGGCATCTGTAGCTTCGTAACTAACGGTAGAATTACCCAGAGGAAAAACTCCGCCATTTGGAATTGAACCACCAACTAAGCTCAGTGAAACCCCACCTGTTGTACAAGTGGTATTCGTGGAAGGTAATGCCCAGCCAACAGAAGCAGAATTTGCTCCAGAGGCTGCAGTAACTTCGATATCATCAGGACAAGTGATATTTAAAACACCATTGTTTGCATTTACGGTTACCGTAAAAGAACAAGAGGCTAAATTATCGCAACCATCAAAAGCCTGATATAACACAGTGCTTGTGCCTATTGGAAAATCACCTCCATTTGGAATACTATTGGGAGACAAATTCACGATGGCTCCTCCATTTGGACAAGTTGTACTTACTGTAGGATCAATCCAAGCAACAGACATGGAACTGGCTCCCACTGGCGCAGTAAGTATAATATTATCTACACAATCCAAACTAAGCAATCCGGTATTAGCCCCTGAAGATTCCTCAATAATGATCGTATAATCTTCTACTTCACCAAAATCAAATAGATCACAGGGATCTGCATATTGGTCTCTTTGCATAGCTATTCTCATGCGCGTAATCCCAAGGGTGGCTGTTTGCGGAATTGTAATGTTTTCTACCACTGTATTTCCATTTTCCTCTATAGCAGAAAGCACCATTTCTCCGGCGTCATAAAAATCACCGTCTTGATTGTAGTCAATCCAAACGCGGAAATAGTCATCATAAGGTTGCCAACTGTAGTCAGGCTTAATACTAATCGGGACTGTTTGTCCTTGCATAACGTAAGTGCCAATGTTAGAAAAATCTCCATATCTATCTTTTCCCGAATCATGATCAATAGAAGCAAAACTTACATTAGAAATCCACTCCTGCCAAGGAGCAGAACCTTTAGATTCACAGTATCCTTCCGCAGGATTATCAAAGGCTTTTACCAAAAAGAGTTGTTGAATTGCGGTAGCTGGATGATAACTGGCATTACCCGGTTGGTTGGCTTCAACGATGACGGTCCCAGTAGAACCGTTCAATACAATTGTATTGTTAAGAATAACTGCAGGACCAGCAATAATGTTATAGGTAACTGGCAATCCGGAACTCGCCGTTGCTCCTGGGGCTAAGGGAGATGCAAAGGTGAATTGATCCGAAATAGGAGGAAAGAAAATTACCTGATCTTGTGTTTCAGGAATTACACCATTTAAAGAACCGGGAGTTGCCAAAAAGGACATCCAACTTCCAGCTATTGAATTATCAAGAGACGGGTTTGTCAATTGTAGTGTTGGGCCATTTCCGTCGGGGGCAGTTGCCCAAGGCGAATTGTCATCGTAGGCTACATTATCAATTAAAACACCATTTGCATTTTTCAAGGTGAGTAATTCGCCACCGTTGCTCAATTTAAAACCCGCCGGATCGTCTCCGAAGCCGCCGTAAACATTCGAGGCAGAAGGATAGACTAATTTGAACTGAGCCAGATCTTCAGCTATGAGCAAATAAGCTCCTGCCTCCATAATGGTATTCGCTGGCAATCCAAAAAAATCACCACTGCTATCTTCAAAGTACCAACCAGAAATATCAACCGCAGTACTATTGGGGTTGAACAATTCTATCCAGTCTCCAGCATTTGGAAAATCCGGTGAGTTATAATTTATTTCATTAATCACGATTGGATCTGTTGCTGTAGAACCAAATTCGAAGTTTGCAGTCAGATTGTTAGTTGAAGAATTGTAATTGACAACTACTTCTAGATCATTTCCTAAAGAGTTGTCCGACCAACTTGCAAGTACATATCCCCTGTTCACTTTCGCTAAAACAGGAATATCGATCCCTCTAAAATAAGTACCGGTCCATGGGAAATGAGTTTCTGACAATTGAAGTGTAGAAAAAAGCAACTGACCTCCACTGGTAGGATTAGCATTCAAAGTTACCTGTGTTAATCCATCAACTTCTGAAAAATAATCAACAATGTGTTCCCGGACAGCTTCTTCTCTACCACTAGCAAAGGTTCGAAGAATATTCACTTCCTCAGCATGTTGATTCCAACCACCGTTCCATCTATCCAAATGTGCTTGGTATTCCGGTGTATAGCGGTTTTCAAAAGCATCAATCCGCGCAACTACCCTAGATGAACTGAATAAGGTATTTAGCAAATCCGCAGAACGATTAAAGAAATCTCGTCTGGTATTTTCATTCTCCATCACCTTACGGAAAAGTAATGTTGAACTTGGCGGGTTGTAATATTCAGAACTATTATCATCTAAAGTAATGGAAATCATATCTGTTGTAAAATCTCCAGAGTTCCAGTCTGCATTTATCGGTCGGAGCCCAAAACCAAAGTCCATGTCTTTTGTGAAAAAACGCCACTTTCCGTCAGCTGCTTTCGGCCTCCAAAACTTACTATTATTTCCAGGCCAATCGTTGTTATCCGTATAAATGCCATGAATCATATGATCTAAGAAGTGACTGACCTCCAATTTCTTTTTCAAGCCTTCGAAATCAACCTCTGATGCGAAGTCATTATTTTCTAAGAAGTTATCAAACTCACTATAAGCAGCTTCATCCGATGGATCCCCTTCAACCCCTCCACTATTCCTTTCTGCCACATAAATTTCGTCTTCATCCAAACCATAATGCGTATCTACATATTTCCAATTTACTTGTTCACGTATGTTGTAAATTCCCCAGTATTCTCCGTTGATATAAACTACAGATGGTCGATACCCTTGTAAATCCAAGTCTGGTTTTGCTACCAAATCTCCTAGATCCGTCAAATCTCCAGCCAAGCTCTGCATCATTGCATCTCGAAAGTTGGACTTTCGCCAGTCCTGACCTGACTGACGAATCAACACCGACCTGTATTTATCATAGGGCAAATCAGGAAAGATTGGATAATCAAAAAACTCCGCTCCCAGACTAGATCTTGCTTTTAGCTTCAAGGACTTCTGTCCTAAACTTAGCGTAGCTGTTCCATGTATTTCAATTTCAATATCTTGTGAGAAACCAAGTGTTCCATCTGGCTCAAAAAACTGAACATGGGCCGGATGCTCATTTCCTCCTCCCGGATTCCCAAAAATCCCCAACTGAGCATCAAATAAAAAATCAGGTTCTGTATTCAAAGCGATAATTGCAAAATCATGAGCAACATTGACCAAGTAAGATTCGGTCATAACTTTAGAAGGTAAAAGCCCACTTCCCAAGGCAATGGCTCGAAGTGGCGTAATCTCAGAAATAGATATGGGGCCATTATACAAGGGTGAACTTGCCCCTGGCACTGATCCATCTGTAGTATAGTGAATAGTTGCACCTGGAGTTGCGGTATTAAGTGTTACGGAAAGATTGTTGTTATACAGGCCACCTTGAATACTCGCTATTGGAGTTAAGGCTTGGCCACTTCCGGAAGGAGTTCCGTTAGAAGCCCCTGGACTAGCCTCCACAAAAAAGCCCCAATTGGCTCCTCCGTTTGGCGTTCTTCCTTCAGATATGTTCGCGCTTTGCTGACCAAAAGTATAACTGTCTATAACTGTTGTTCCATCATTGGCAACTAAAACGATGTCTTCTCCTCCTGCTCCGAGTTTCAAATCTACATGATCTGCTCCTTGCTGTGGTTCTGCATCAAACCATAACAATAAATAGCCGTTTGCTGGAATCGTCAACACCCCTGGGTTATTAGGCAACTGCCGCTTATTTTGATTCGACGCATCATCACTAACATAATAACCGCTGATATCAATAGGACTACTCCCCGGATTGTACAATTCTACCCAATCATCGAAGCCTCCATTTGCATCTGCAATGGTGTTACTATTCGAAGCCATGAATTCATTGATGAGAATGTTTTGACTTTGAGATAAGAGGGGTAAAAGAAGTAGAAAAGCAAAATGGAGGTAGAAGTACTGCTTTCTTTTTGAGGTAGACTGATAAGTCATGTAGTTTTGTTTTTATAGTTAATGGATTGTTTTTTGGGCTTGTGTCCTTTTTTGGACTTTGTACTAAACTGTATTGTTATTCTTGGTTTGGGGATTGCATTTCAAAGGGAAACTCACCACGGGCGAGCCCCCAAATGAACGGTTCATTAAGGGAGCGAGCGGATACAGCCCTACGGCTAGCCCAAAACACGTATTTATTTCATGGAGCAGTGCCAAAAGCTCCATACCTTGTAATTTTGGCTTTCGGCCTATCCACTTTCACTCAATGCAATCCGAACAAACATCACTACCTCACTACTACAAATCTTTTCGTCATTCTTCTCTGTCCTTCCAATTTCACCGAAAGGTGGTATACTCCAGATGGCCAACCAGCAACATCTAATCTAAACGGCTCCTTAGGCAATTCGTCAACATACTGTTGGAACATAGACTGACCATAGCTATTGTAAACTTTTAAGTCAGCGGCTTCACCAGCATATTTTCCTAAGGCAGCAAAAACCTCTGCTTCTGCTGGAACTGGATAAAGTGCAAATGTAGCTATATCCAACTTAAATTCTATTCGTCTGACTACTGATAATTTTTCTGTTCCATTATCAAATAATTGTCGCAAACGATAATAGTTGCTTCCTTCAACAGCCTCCTTATCTTTATAATCGAAACCGCGATTATCGGAACTTTTCTGGGTGTTTTCAATCGCAACCATTTCTTTGAAGTCCACTCCATTTAAAGAATGCTCCAATATAAATCGGTCGGTTTTGTAGGTATTATTCACGACCCAATCCAAATACACTTCACGGCCAATTGGCTTCGCAGTAAAAAACAATACTTCTCCCCCCTCCCCGAATAAGCCTGGGGCCTCCGTAATATTCAAAGTATAATCTTCGACTTCTCCCTGTGCGAAATCTTCACAAGAAGTCGCGTAAGCGTCTCGCTTCATGGAAATTCGCATACGAGTAGCACCACTAAGTGCAGTAGCTGGAATAATAATCGTTGAATCAATAAAAGGACTTGGAGTTGGCGGATAATTTGGGCTACCCGGCAACAACACTTTTTGTAACACCAATTCTCCAGGATCATTGAAATCGAAATCTTGATTGAAGTCGATCCATACTTGAACATACTCGTCAAAATAAGTCCAACTAAATGTAGGGGTAATTATTAAATTCGGAGTACTTCCTTTTTCCACATCCGTGCTTAAGCCTGTGTAATCACCATAACCGTCTTTCCCAGAGGTATTATCAATGTCATTAAGCTGCACTCGACTGATGTGTTCTATCCATGGAGCAGAAGCTGAAGAACCGCAATATGCTGTTGCTCCAGGGTTGACGGTAACTGTCGCTTCACAAGTAGCTGTATTGTTAGCGTTATCTGTCGCAGTAAGAATTACTATATTTTCACCGAGTTCTGCAGCAGTAAAACTGGAAGGACTTACATCAACTAACGTAATAGAATTACAATTATCAGAGCCACTAGAGAAAACATCAGATGTTGTTATATTGGCGATACCGTTGTCTAGGTTTACACTAATATCCATGCAACTGATGACTGGTGCAATATAATCTTCATCCGTTTCTTCATTACAGTTATTGTCGAGACCATCGTCACAAATTTCTTCCATTCCCGGGTTCACCATTGGTAAGCTGTCGTCACAGTCCAAGTTATTAGTTACAGAATCGGGCGGAGCCACACAATAGCTGGTTGGGTCCGCGTTCGCATCTCCATATCCATCTCCATCAGCATCTGGGTAGTAATCACTGTATACCACATTATCGTCGGTGAATCCATTACAATCATTGTCTTTGCCGTCACATATTTCTACCGCCGCAGGATTTGTATTTTCATCATTATCATCACAATCCAAATCATTCGCTACGTAGCCAGGAGGTTGTAAACAACTAACCAGGTAGTTCAACATATCTCCAAAGCCATCCATATCTGTGTCCGCGTACCAAATCGCCCCTCCAAAGGCATCAGCATCTATGATGTCATCACAATTATTATCAATGCCATCGCAAATTTCTATTGCGTCAGGATTCACCATAGGATCAGTGTCGTCACAATCACCTTCTGCGATTGTAAAACCGTCATTATCTTCATCACTCATCGTTTGACCACAATCTGTCAGGCCAAGTGATTGACCACAAAGAGCTATTTCATTAATCCTTGCACTGTTATCTAATTTTGTAAAACGGAGGTAACGCGTTTCTATATCCAGATCATTTATTTCGTACCATTCCTGCCAAAGACCAGTTGAGTAGTCTTCCAACAAAGTCCAATTCCCATCCATATCTTGATATTCTATTCTAAAGACACCGATCCCATTTCCATCAAACAAATGAATACGATTCAATAGATGACAAACTTGTAAATCTAATACTGCGATCATAGGTGGGATACCGCCAGAGCCCCAAACTGACCCCCATTCTGTTTGTGGATTGCTTCCACCACCACAAAATGGATTAACAATATCTTGTTCATCTATTAATGCCAGTGGATCCAAGTCAGAGGCAGGAGTCATATCTGTTAGCCAGGCAGGATTCAGGCAAAGAAAGCAGGGACAATCATTATCGCAATCACTATTACAGCTGGCTTCATCATTTGTTGTTTCCGAAATTGCAACTGGCGCAGCACTATTGTTATCATCATCAATAGTTGTCACCTCAAAAGTGTACGTTGTTTCTGCTTCAAGGTCTACAATTGTTAAATCCAGTTGACTACTCGTTGGTAAAATATAAAACGTGTCCCCCATTGAATTTGGACTATAAGTAACCTGATAATATTGAATATCATCATCAAAAGGAGCCGTCCAGGAAAGGTCAACGGAGTTACAACTAACATTAGTCCCATCCAGATTTAGTACCGATCCCGGAGGAA
>CAZDTI010000270.1:0-12116 GCA_964508085.1 uncultured Saprospiraceae bacterium
AAGTAGTAAGTAGTAAGTAGTAAGTAGGAAGTAGGAAGTAGGAAGTAGGAAGTAGGAAAAGGCGCGAAAGACTCTGGAGGAGTCGAACCCTCATTAACCTCGAGCCGCAGCTCGGGGTGGAAAACCCGCGAACCACACGCACTACTTGAGCGCACTCAGAGGCCTCATAGGACGCACAGTAGTCATGTACAAACACCCCTCACACACAACTCCTCCACCTTTTCCATCAACCCAAAAGGCCGCCCTCTCTACAACCCCTTCAAAGTATCCTTTATCATCTGTCTTCTTGCACGCCTTTTAATTACGGAAGCTTCCACAGCTCTTTCCGCACAATCTTTAATGGGGCATCGCTCACAAGTCACATTCACTTCTTCAAACGGAATTGCTGGATCATTCCAAAAAGAAATTTGACTTTTTAAAGTTTCATCTAGCATTATACCTACAGTAATGCTTACCAAATGGTGCTCTGAAGAATAAGCGGGGTGCGCCAAAGAAATGGTGAGGTATTCTTCGTCTGTACCATAGTAACGAATGCGCTGAGCGCCAACTAGCGTTTCGGCATGGTTGGTAATGTTTTGTTCGATTAAAGCATTGGACAAACGAATGGTTTGCCAGCGTCTGCAGTAGTGTTCTGACAGTCCATTTCCGTGAGGGTGGTGGCTGTGGTTAAGATGTAGCTCACGGTCTATTTCAAAGTTATTGGTCTTTGTATTTTTCGTACAGCGGAGCAAGTAAATTCTTGATAAGCCAAAATGTTTAGGGAGCATACTTACTATTCTGTGCAATAGCATTTGAGGGGTTGCCTGATACTTATTTATTAGGTTGTTTAAAATTGTTGGATTCCAATTTTGATTTTGGAAGAGGTTACGAATATCATTTACCAAAGATTGTTCGTCTATTAAAATAGCTGCGGCAAAATAAGAAGATTTAAAGTGGTTATATACGCCATCAAAATTTTTGACTTCCAACAAGGAAGAAGTCATAGCGCGTTCCTTTATTTGTAAGTAATCATAGCCGAGTTCCTTGGCCATCTGGAAGGCTTGTTGGTTTTTTGTAAGTTTACTGTTGAGCAAAAGTTGTTTTTTCTTGGGGACAAAAACCGCTCGCAGAAATTGAAGCTCAGGATAAGTTGCCAGTCCATTGTAATTGATTTTGTATTGGTGTAAACTGCTTAGTAAATTGGCTAATGTTTCCGGTCGGACAACACCCCCTCTGGTTAGCTTATGCTCATCGATGAAATTAGAAGCAGCAATTTCAATTTCTTCAAAGTAATTTAGATTCAATTCTTGATAAGCCCGCATAGCTCGATGATAGAAATTGCCTTCTTGCACTGCATAGTTCCTTCCCAGCTCTACCATTGTTGAAATGAAAGCCCCTACGTGTTTGGGGGCTCCAGCAATAATTTGTATCACTTTAGACAATTCTATACCAAAGAGGTCAAGCGGCAGCTCACTTAAAAAATTGGATTTCAATAGTTTACCAACAGGAGCCAATGCCCCCGTTAAATCAACAGCAGTTAACTCTTCTACGGAAACCTCAAGTGCATCTGCCAGGTTTTTCATTTTCTCTGTCTTTGGGTATTTTTTCCCTTTCTCAATTTCATTGAGATAAGAAGCTGAAATACCTGAGCGCTTAGCCAGGTCATCAAATAACATCCCTTTTCCTAACCTGAATTGACGGACTTTCAATCCAAATATGATCTTTGTATTTTGGTTTTTTACGCTCATTTGTGATTTTATAGAGGGTAGATATCGGTGGATATGGTAGATGAGGTGGATGAGGTCCGCCCGTTCCGGCACGGACTGGTCTCCTTCTGTCGCAGAATTTGCGTTTTAGGAGACCTCATCCACCTCATCACCCCATCTACCTCATCACCATTATTCGAAGAATTCGATTCAAGAACCAACATTTCTAATTGTTAGACTATGAGGTTCAGAATATTTATTTCTCTTCCCTAAACCAAGAAAAAAATAAAACCTATTTTTGGCAAAGTATGGAAAGAATGCAAATATACGAAACCCGCGCGACTGATTTTAAATCAAAAGCCGAAGCCCTCAAAGCAAAATATGCTAAATTCTCTTTTGTTCGCCTCCTTGCTTTTCTGGCGGCCATTGGAGTGATCATTTTCGCCTTTACCCAACACATCCTTCTTGGAGTAATTTCCATTGTGGTCTTTTTGTTGGCTTTTTCCCGTTTTGTCAACTGGCACCAAGATATTCAGCGACAGCAAAGGCACCACCAGGAGTTAAGTACCATCAATCGCAATGAAATAGCCGCTCAAAATATGGACTGGTCTGCTTTCGATCCGGGCACTTCTTTTCAAGACCCAATGCATGCGAACAGCATTGATATGGATATTTTTGGTCCCTATTCCTTTTTTCAATTCAGTTGCCGTGCTTCGACGGCTATTGGAAAAGAAAAACTGGCGCAGATGCTATTAAGTCCTGTTCCAACGCCTCAGGTTTTGGAGAGACAAACAGCCGTAACCGAGCTAAGAGATAAATTGGACTGGCGTCAAAACTTCCAGGCATATGGTGCTACTGCCTCTGATCAATTGGAACATGTAGAAATCTTAAAACAATGGTTGCACGACCCTGTCTATGTGAAAGACAATAAAATGTTGATCGCTGCTATGTATCTGATGCCATTATGGATTTTAGCCGCAGTGCTCCTCAGTATTTACTACATCCCCTGGCAACTCGGTTTGTTCTTTTTAATTGTCCCAGGGTGGATTTTGAAAAAGTATTTAGAGCAGGTGAATGAAACACATATGAGAACAACTCATGCAGAAAAAATGCTTTCTGTCTATGGAAAATTGATGGCGCATGTAGAAGGGGAGACCTTTACTTCTCCTCGACTACAAGCTTTGCGCAAGCAATTTATTGCAAATGATAAATCAGCTTCTAAAGCCATCAATCGCTTATCGTACCTTATCCGTCAATTGAATGTTAGGTACAATCCTTTTGCCATACTTTTGAATGTGATAATGCTTTGGGATTTACGTTATGTTCGGCATTTGGAAATATGGAAAGAGGAATGGCGAGCGCAAATGCCACAATGGTTTGATGCATTGAAAGAATTTGAAGCGCTTAGCTCTTTCGGTACTTTATGGTACAATAATCCAGGTTGGGTGATGCCTGAAATAAATGAAGGACAGCTTTTGAACGCTACTGCTTTGGGACATCCTTTAATTGCAGCAGATAAGCGAATCGCTAATGATTTTCAGTCTCCAGTAAGTGGACATATCAAATTAGTGACCGGATCGAATATGGCTGGGAAAAGTACCTTTCTACGAACTGTTGGTTTGAATATTATTTTGGCAATGGCAGGTTCTCCGGTTTGTGCTAAGCGGATGGAGTTGCCACAATTGCAAGTGTATAGTAGTATGCGCACGCAAGATGCATTGCACGAAAGTACCTCTTCTTTTTATGCGGAGTTGAAGCGGTTAAAAACCATCATAGAAGCGGTAGAAGCCAAAGACAATATCTACTTTTTGCTAGACGAAATATTAAAGGGAACGAATTCTAATGATCGACATACTGGATCTAAGGCTTTGATCAAACAGCTAATCGAAAGTGGGGGAGGAGGAATTATTGCAACGCATGATTTGGAATTGGGATTGCTTGAAGCACAGTATGGTGGTGCAGTAGAAAACCTTTGTATGGAAGTAGAAGTAAATAAAGATGAATTGGTTTTTGATTATACCATTAAGAAAGGAGTGAGTCAGAGTTTTAATGCCACTCATTTGATGCGGAATATGGGGATTAAGATTGTTGAGTAGCCGTTCGACTCGCTGTGCTCGCTCAGGCTGATAATCTTTCATTCGAGCGGAAGTTCATAGGATGACTTTGGAGGCCATCCTATGAACTCACACTAAAAACAGCACAAAAAACAGCCATTTTTTATAACCTAACTAAACAGTAGATTACAAACAATGAAGCCAATCCTAAACTTCTACCTCTGCTTATTCTTCCTCTTTTTAGGCTGCAGCCAAAACGAAAAAACGACCGCCTCCACAGTACCTATAACCAATTTCCAAATCAAAAAACCAACCCTCGATCCCAATAATTACAACGTTGGACTCCTTATAATGGATGGTGTTTATAACACAGAACTTACAGCGCCCTACGATATTTTCCAACATACCATTTTCAGAGACAGTATCAAGGCGATGAACGTATTTACCGTTGCTAAAACAAACGATCCCATCCGAAGCTTTGAAGGAATGTACATCCTTCCCGATTTCAATTACCTAAAAGATACTTTACCAAAAATAGATATTCTAGTCGTACCTAGTGCGGAGCATCATCTGGATTCTGACTTAGAAGATGATGCTATGCTGGATTTTATAAAAGAAACTTCCCAACAAGCTACTTATGTAACCTCCCATTGTGACGGTGCCTTCGTTTTAGCGAAAGCGGGTTTATTAGACGGAAAGGTTTCTACGACCTTCCCCTCTGATATAGCTGCTATGCGAAAGATGTTTCCGACTTTGGATGTAAGAGAAAAAGTGCTTTTTGTGCATGATGGAAAATTTATTACGTCCGCAGGTGGTGCAAAGTCATTTGAGGCGGCGCTTTATTTGTGTGAACATTTATATGGAAAGAAAGTAGCAAAGCGATTGGCAGAAGGCTTGGTAATTGATTGGGATTTAGATAAGGTGCCACATGTAGTGATTGAGTAGAACTGGAATTAAATGACTGGATCTCTTTAGAAATAAGTCTTTTCCTTACTATGCTTTCGGGTGGTGGCTCCCCTTTAGGGGCTGGGGGCAGCGCAGGGAAAAGCACAGGATGGCAGATCTTGAAGACCCACAGAAGAAGCGAAGTGACAATTTAATACGTTCTCCATAAAAACAGTCTATGAAAAATATAACATTAATCTTACTGCCCCTTCTTTTTTGTGCTACTCTATTTGCGAACCTTGCTCCTGATGAAGTGAAGGTCAAATCCGAAATAAAACGGGTTACAGTCTTTCGGAAAGGGGCGCAGGTGACCAGAGAAGCAACCACAAGTATTCCCGCTGGAAACAGTCTTTTGAAATTTACAGGGATCTCTCCACAGATTGATAAGAATAGTATTCAAGTCAAAGGAGAAGGAAATTTTACAATCTTATCGGTCAACCATCAATTGAATTATTTTGAAGAACCGGCGAAGTCAAAACGTATTTTGGAATTGGAAAAAGAGCAAAAGCGCCTTTCGGAAAATCAAAAAGAAACACAGGCCTTGCTTTCTGTTCTGCAGGAGGAAGAATCTTTGTTGTTAACCAATAAATCCATAGGAGGAAGCCAGACAGGGGTGCGGATCGAGGATTTAAAAGCGACTGCAGAGTTTTATCGAACTCGACTAAAAGAAATTAAGTTAGAATGGTTAGATATTACTAAATCTAGTGTCGTCGATAAAGATAGTTTGAAAAGAGTAAATGCACAACTTCAAGAACTAAACAACCAACAAGGAATTTATACGAGCGAAATCGTTTTGGCGGTTACTAGTAAAGCTGTATTGACAGGTAGTTTTGTGTTGAGTTATGTTGTGAAAAATGCAGGTTGGTTTCCCAATTATGACATACGTGTACAAGATGTTGAGAACCCAATAAATTTAAGTTATAAAGGAAATGTTTATCAAACCAGTGGAGAAGAATGGAAGAATGTAAAGCTGACTTTGTCTACAGGGGATTTTTCTCAGACGGGGACGAAGCCGGAATTGTTGCCTTGGCGGTTGGATTTTTATAACCCTTATGCGGCGAGGAGTTATGGGCGTGAGCCTTATATTGTTGGAGGAGGAAATGTTGTTCAGGGGGTTGTGAGAGATTTAAATGGAGAGCCATTAGCTTTTGCAAATGTTTGGGTCACGGGGTCCTCAATAGGAGCGACTACAGATTTTGATGGAAAGTATATAATTGAACTCCCACCTAACGCCAGAAGTATCACTGTTTCTTATATTGGCTACAATCAAATTGAATTGCCAATAAGTTCATCCGTCATGGATGTTGCTATGGAAGAATCAGGGGCGCTTTTAGAGGAAATTACAGTTGCTGGGGTAAGTAGTCGAAGAGGGAAACTTAAAAGAAAATTAAAGAATCTTAGAGGCAGCCGCTCCAATGCTAATGATATCTATGTGGATGGTGAACGAGTTGAGCAAGCTAAAGCACCCGAAGTCAAAAAAACAGAACGCTCCACTACTGTCGAATTCGAAATAGAAACACCATATAATATTCCCTCAGATGGAAAACAATACACCGTCCAAATGAAGGACTACGAACTTCCTGCGTATTATGAATATTACTGCGCACCAAAGCTCGATCCGGATGCTTTTCTTACGGCACAAGTTACTGGCTGGGAGGAATTCAACATACTAAGTGGAGAAGCAAACCTTTTCTTCGAAGGGACCTTCCTTGGAAAATCAATATTAGATGTGCAAGTGGTGAAAGATACTTTGGATATTTCGTTGGGTCGTGATAAGGGTATTGTTGTGGATCGGAAGAAACAAAAAGACTACAGTAAAAAACAATTCATCGGAAATAAGAAAACGGATTACCGCTCTTGGGATATTGAAGTTAGAAACAAGAAAAAGCAATCTGTAAATTTAGTTATTGAAGACCAGTTTCCTTTGGCCACAAATAGCGACATAGAAGTAAAACAAGAGTCTTCCGGAGGAGCGGATTTGGATAAGGATACAGGGATTTTGCGCTGGAAGATGAATTTGGGGAAGAATGAATCGAAAAAGGTGAACTTTAAATATTCGGTGAAGTATCCGAAGAGGAAGGAAGTTGTGTTGGATTAGTGTTCGGTTGGAAGGTGATATTTTCTTTTACGAATAAATACGCAAGAAGAGCAGGAATAATCAAAACGGAACCCACTGTCATTCCGAGTGAGTGAGGCACGAACGAATCGAGTAATCAGTGGCTCCTATGTATACTTATATTTCGAGTGAAGCGCAGCGTAATCGAGAAATCTAGCTCCTAATCAAAGAGTGAGATTTCTCGACTCGTACCTCGCTCGAAATACCAAAGTGTTTGTCCCTCCTGATCCTTCGACTCGCTGCGCTCGCTCAGGATGACAGGAGGCCTGTCTTAACATCGAGAGGGGTTCAGTAACTGTAGGACGAAACAACGAAGTGAGTTGTTTAGAATTCTTAGGATGTTAGCAAGTTGGTATTTATCGCTCCACCAGCTTAAACCCAACCCCATGTATATTCTCGATCTTAAGCGCCTCATCTTGTTTGAGATATTTCCGTAACCGTGAAATAAAAACATCCAAACTACGTCCCATAAAGAAGTCATCTTCGCCCCAGAGTTTTTCCAGAATGATGTTCCTTTTAAGTACTTCATTTTTATTCTGGAGAAAGAGATAGAGTAGGTCTGCCTCTCGTTGCGTTAGGACTTTAGAGTACTCGCCAGATTCCAATTGTAGATTTTTATAATCGAATTCATAGTTTCCGATCTGAAATGTAGATTGAGTGTTAGGCCCGGATATTTTGCTGCGACGTAAGAAGATTTCTATCTTCAAAATCAATTCCTCAATGCTGAAAGGTTTCGTCAAATAATCATCACCACCTAGTTTGAGTCCATGGATTCGATCCTCTTTGAGCGAACGGGCGGTGAGGAAGATAATAGGAACCTGCGTATCCGTTTTTCGAATGGTTTCTGCAAGAGTGAAGCCATCCACCTCTGGAAGCATCACGTCCAAAATGCAAAGATCAAAAGAATTTTCTTTGATGACATTCATTGCTTCCAGACCGTCGGCACAATAGGTTATTTGGTAGCCTTGTAACTCCAGATTATCTCGAGTTACAAAACTCAGGCTCTCATCATCTTCGACATATAATAAATGTGCTTTCATATTCTTTTTTTTATTTTTAAGGGTGGATAAGGGTAGGAAAGGGTAGATGATGGTAGATAAGGGTTCCCTCTTGTTACGCATATTTCGCGTTAGTGGGAAACTCTTATCTACCCTTATCCGCCATCATCCCCCTTATCTACCCTCTTGAAATTCTTAATTCAATACAATCCTAACCTCCGTTCCTTCATTTAATTTACTATCTAGTTGTAAACGCCAACCATGTGCGTCGCAGACATTTTTCACGTAGTACAATCCCAAGCCAAAACCTTTTACATTGTGTACATTTCCTGTAGGAACGCGGAAAAATTTTGTCAGAATTTTTTGCTGATATTCTTTTTTAATGCCAATTCCTTTATCAATAATGCTAAGGGAAAGTTGGCCTTCAGTATTTTCTGTTTTTACAACAATATCGGGAATGTTTTTGTGGTATTTTATAGCGTTGTCCAACAAGTTGTGCACGATATTGGTCAAGTGTAATTTATCTGCAAAAACAACGGGTTGATCGGCATGGAGTTCGGTCTTTAATTGTCCTTTATGGTCAGCGACAACTACTTGAGTACTATCCAAAATAGGTTCCAATATCTGGTGCAAGTTTGCATCTTCTTTGTGCAACTTAAAACTCTCTCGTTCTATTTTTGCCAATTGTAAAACCTTTTCCACCTGATTATTGAGTCGCTCATTTTGCTCCTTCATAATTTGTGCATAACGATGCAAACGTTGGTTGTTTTTAATTAGCGGATTGTTCAGAAAAACATCAGAGGATATTTTAATGGTGGAAATAGGCGTTTTAAATTCATGCGTCATATTGTTGATGAAATCCTTCTGCATTTCTGAGAGGCGTTGCTGCCGGAGGATTACAAAAATAGCATACATGAAAAAGATGACAGTGAACAACAAAATCAAAGAAAAGAAAACGGAGAGTTGCATTTTTCCTAAAAGATAAGCAGAGCGATCCGGGAATTTTACGCCAAAGTAATAAGTCAAATCCTTATAGGTAGGCAACTCGCCCAATTTGAGATCTCTGATTTTTTCATCGGTAAAGGAAATATATTTTCCGTAAACCATCTCATTCGTGGAGCAATCGTGGATGGCATATTCAAAGTTAACGGCCATGCCCAGATCCTGAAATTCGCGTTTTAGGTAATATTCCAATTCATTGGCATCAATTTCATTCTCTAGATTTACAATGTAATAATTAGATGTTTTTGGTCTCGATATCACATCGTCAGGTAACGTCCCTCCTCTTAACTCCACCATAGATTTGGCTACATTCAACAAGACCAAATGCACTTTTTGCTCAAATTCCTCTTCATTCAAATCCCAGGTGCTCATCACCCAATAGGTCTGAATCGCCAATATCCCCATAATGGAAATGGCTCCAAGCAAAATCACTTTTCTTATGGTATTGTTATTCATTGATTATTTAAACGAAGGTTGTAGCGTAATGTTTTTAGGGTGTCTACTCCAAAAGTACTTCCCTTTCTACATAAATAAAAGTGGCTTAACAGCCTATTAACAATTATTGGAGGCTCATTAACAAGCTGTAGATGTATTAGATTGCTCTAGTGACGACACACTTTGCTCTTCTTTTTCGTTCCTTATTTGTACATTTGACGAATTGTAATATTAATGTAATAATTGAATACCTAATTAAAACTCTTAGACGATGAAAAAATTATTGAGCTTATTATTCTTAGCATCAGCACTCTTAATTGTTAGCTGTGGCAAAGATGATAGTGATGACGAAGAACCAGTAGGTTGTGTGACAACAGGATTGACTTATACTGCTGATATAAAAGCTATTTTAGATGTAAGTTGTGCAACAACTAGCTGTCATAGCGAAACGGAAGCAATGATGCAGGGGGCTATGCATGATTATGAATCGGCTAAGGCCTTTGTTGAGGAAGGACGTGTAGAAGGTGCGATTAACCACGAAGACGGTTTCCAGGCCATGCCTAGACCTACCGGATCAAGTAAATTGAATTCATGCACAATTGATAAAATTACTGCTTGGATCGCAGATGGTGCTCCTGAATAAATAACAGCTAAATTCCTACACAAATCCGTTTTGGAATACCCTCCGAAACGGATTTGTTATTGGTATTAGTTTAAGAATAATCTTCTAAGGAATATAAAAGAAGTGCAAAAAATAGCCGCCGTCATCATCACCCACAATGAAGCCGCCAACATCGGTCGTTGCCTCGAATCGTTACGAAAACTAGTGACGGAGATTCTTGTGGTGGATAGTAATAGCACGGATGACACTGTTTCTATTTGTGAAAAACAAGGTGTACCCGTGATCTCCCGAGCTTGGGAAGGCTACGCGAAAACAAAGAATTTTGCGAATAGTAAAGTAGATGCGGATTGGATACTTTCCATTGACGCAGACGAAGTGGTTTCCAAAGAATTATTTCAATCCATAAAAAATATACAGCTGAAACGTGGCAATGCTTACAGCCTAGATCGGATCAATAATTTTTGTGGACAATGGATCAAACACAGCGGTTGGTACCCCGATTGGAAGGTGCGTCTCTTTCATAAAGAAGATTGTTATTGGATTGGAAATTTTGTTCATGAAAAGCTAAAGATTGATTCGGGCACTTCTGTACAAAAACTAGAAGGGAAATTATATCACTATTCTTATAATACACATGAAGAACATCAGAAGCGTATACAGCGTTATGCAAAACTAGCTGCTGAAGAACTGCACCAAAAAGGAAAATCGCCGAATGTTCTAAAAACGATCTTTTCTGCCATCGCTCGCTTCTTCCGTACCATAGTTTTAAAAACTGGTTTTTTGGATGGTAAGAATGGTTGGGTCATCGCTTCTCGAAACGTAAAAATGATTTGGCTGAGATACAAAGAACTTCGTCGTTTAAAGCAAAAAAAATCATGAAAATCCTCCATGTATCTTCGGCCAAAAGCTGGCGGGGTGGCGAACAACAGATCGCTTATCTGATAGAGGAGCTAAGATTGAAAGAGATCGATCAGGAAGTTTTTTGCCCCAAGGAGACGCCGTTAGAAAAATATTGCAAGGAAAATAACATAATCTGCACGACTTACAGAAAAGGCTTTTCCGTAAACCCACTTGTTGGACGGAAATTATCGCGCCACAATTCTCAGAACAATTTTGACATCGTTCATCTTCACGATTCACATGCCCACACTTTTGCATACATGGCTGCTGCTTTCTTTGGAATGACTACGCCGATGGTGCTTCATCGGAGAGTTGATTTTTCGATAGGTGCTAGTGCTTTGTCGAAATGGAAATACAACCATCCTGCAATTAAAGCAATGATTTGTGTATCCCACTTTGTAAAGTCAGTGTTGTCAAAATCAATCGATGAAGTTGAGAAAATAAAAGTAGTACATTCTGGAATCGATTTGAATCGCTTTCCTGAACAAAAAAAGAATAAATTACGCGAAGAATTTCAGATTCCTGATGCAATTTCAATTATTGCAAATGTAGCGGCGATAACCGAACAAAAAGATTATCATACCTTCGTCAGAACTGCTCAGCGATTACTAGAGGAAAAAGCACAAGCACATTTTTTTATAATTGGAGAGGGGGAACAACGGAGAGAAATAGAAGATTATGTCGCGGAACTGGGATTAAATAAAGACATTACATTCACAGGGTTTCGAAGAGACATCACAGAAATATTCTCGAACATAGATGTATTGTTATTTTCAAGCCAAACGGAAGGGTTAGGAACGACTCTTTTGGATGCTCAACTTTGTGGTGTTCCAATTGTAGCGACGAATGTGGGGGGCATTCCTGAAATAATAGAACATGGAAAAACAGGTTTGTTAGCAAATCGGGCGGAAGACGAAGACTTGGCAAAGCATGTCCGATTTTTAATGTCTAATCCAATTACTCGAAAGGAAATGACAGATCGGGCTAGAGTATCAGTGGAACAGTTTTCAAAGGTGAAAATGGCGGAAGGAGTTATGGCGATTTATAAAGAGGTACTGCAAGATGGTGTTTAGTAAGGGCTATGAGATGTTCCGGAGGCGCTCCGTTTGTTCGTGAATTAAGCGTGTTTAAGATAGTGTTCAATAAATGGTGTCTGCGGGCAGATTTCCCCTTTAGGGGTTAGGGGTTGCGTGAGAAAGACACCATTTTCTGAAGACTCTCGTATTTAATGCTGTGTCCCTGAGAAACAATATAAGTTTAAAAAATAGAAAATGAGTTGAGAAGGGATTGAAAGGAAAGGAAATATTTTTTGTACAAAAAATAATAAACATGAGTTTCTTCAAAAGATTATTTGGAAAA
>CAZDTI010000271.1:0-12116 GCA_964508085.1 uncultured Saprospiraceae bacterium
CTAACGCAGACATGGGTGCAGATATGAGCATGGAAGAGGAACTACCCGAGTTTGGTGCTAATGATATCACCGGCTTGAGTTGGATCGACTTGCTGGGAGCGTATACGTGTACGGAATGTGGTCGGTGTACATCGGTCTGCCCAGCGAATGAAACAGGAAAGAAACTCTCTCCTCGGAAAGTCATGATGGATATTCGTGATCGTGCAGAGGAAGTAGGAGAGAAGCTGGATACAGGAAGTACAAAATACATTAAAGAAGAATTAAGAGCTACGGAATCCGTATTGACTAAAGATAATTTCGATGATGGAAAATCATTGTTTGATTATATCAGTCGGGAGGAAATTCATGCTTGTACTTCTTGTAATGCTTGTGTAGAAGCTTGTCCAATTTTGATAAGTCCTTTGGAGCCGATTTTAGAAATGCGTCGCTATGAAATTTTGACAGAATCAGGAGGGCCAAAGGATTGGCTGCCTATGTTCACAGCTATAGAAAATGGTGGAGCGGTTTGGCAATTGTCTGACGATCGGGATAAATGGGCAACTGAAGAATAAACAATAAAAGGAGGATACCGTTTACATATGTATTGATTACATCAAAGTGGTCTCTCAAAAAAATCTAACATGAATAAAGGAATATTCTCACTTATCGGTTTCTCCCTTTTCATCATAGGTATGCTTGCTTTAGTACTGAGCCTAGTGAGCGTTCAGCTTTCGTTTTTAACATTTCTGGAGAGCTATGGTAGAGGCGTAGGTTTATTGTTAAAATTGGTAATGATCGTGCTTGGGGCAGTACTAGTGGTGGTTACTAGAGGGGATTTTGAAGGAAAGGGTAGGGTGTAGATTAGCTTTCGTTTTAACAAGTGCTTCTTCATAAAACTACTCACTCCACAAAGTACATCCCCACTTCCCCAATATTCTTAGCCATAATCTTACCACGCGATTCGCATTTAAACTGGCCTTTAACCAGTTCATACGTTGTTTCAGAAATATTGATTTGCCCTGGTTCTCCATTGGCTTCCATTCTACTGGCTGTATTTACTGTATCGCCCCAGATATCATAGGCAAATTTCTTTTTCCCAACTACACCTGCGACTACTGAACCACTGTGAATCCCCATTCGCATATTCCAGTAAGGAACACCCTCTTTTTTCTTTTGCTTAATTCTATTATTCATAAAAGCAACGATTTCTTTTCCAGCTTGAATGGCTTGAATAGAGTGATCTTCGTTTGGAACGGGTACTCCAGATACACACATGTAAGCATCGCCAATCGTTTTGATTTTTTCCATCCCATGATCTTCTAAAATTGCATCAAAAGCTTGGAAGCAAATATTCAATTCCTTGATCAATTCTTCCGGAGACATTCTTGAAGCTATCGTTGTGAACCCGACGAAATCAGTAAATAGAACTGTTGCATTATCGTAATTTTTGGGTATGGCAAAGCCATTTTCTTTAAGCTCATGTGCTGTTTCCTCCGGCAATATATTCAGCAGGAGTTGATCTGATTTATTACGTGCCAAGGTAATTTCTTCTTTCTGTGCCTCAATATCTTTGTTTTGCTTATTGAGACGAGCATTCAACCTTCTGGAGTTCAACCAAGCGATACCCGCTAGAATCATCAGCAAAGTCATTAGCCCTCCAAGACCGAACAAAAACTGTGTTCTTTGTTTTTGCTGACTCAAAGCCAGTTCGTTTACTTCATTTTCTCGTTGTAATAGTTTTTTATCACTTTCTAACAATTCTTTTGCTCGTTTTTCATTTTCTAATTTAGCGGCACTAGTTGCTAATTCTAAAGCTTGAACTTCCTTTTCTCGTTCTAAACTATTCAATTCCTTGTCCTTTTGAGAGGCGATCAACTTTTGGCGAGCGAGTTCAAGAGCTTGTCTGGTTTTCTCTGTTTCTAGCTCTTGTGTTTTTAATTGACTGGCCTTCAAGCCATTCTCTTTTTGCAGCAATTCTTTCTCCGTTTTTTCCGCTTCAATTTGAGCTTTCTGTGCGCGCAAAGCCAGTTCTTGATTTTCCCTTTCAACGGTTAATTGATTAATGGTTAATTCTTGAACCTCCTCATTTATCATGAAAATCTTAAGTTGCTTTTCCGTTCGTTCCAATTCTATTTGTTGCTGTTGAATCTCTTGCTGTCGGAATCGTTCTACCAACGCAAAAGAGTCTTTAAGGCGCAAATGCTTTTGGAAAAATTCCAGCGCTACATCATATTCGTATAGCTCTGAGTGTATTAAAGCGGAGGTGTAATAAATATCAGTAAGAATCAAATCTTCATGAAATGTCTTTGCATTCCTTTCAGAACTTTTTGAGAAGTTCATGGCATTGGTCAAGTCTTTTTGTTTTAGAAAGACAGAAGTCATTAAGTGTTCAATTTCGACGGCTCCACCTTCGGGATCGATTTCCAATTTGTTTTTTCTAGCTTTTCTCAAAAACTTAATACTCTTACTAAATTCCTCTAAGTTGAAATAAGCGATTCCAATATTGGTTTGTAACACAGAGCGAGACTCTAAGTCCGACTCCTTGGATAATTCCAGTGCATTTTCAAAATAAAAAATCGCCTTTTCGTAATTTTCTAATTGATTATAATTATAGCCTAGATTATTATAATTTCGCATCAATGCATCTTGACTATCCTTCTCTTTTTTTAAAAGTTCGTTTATAGCAAGATTAAAATCTAGGGTTTTCCGAAAGTCTTTCAATTCTGTAAATACGGTAATCATTTCTTGTAAAGTATTGATGTGATTGACTGTATTATCTTCTTTTTGAACCTTAGAAAGTACTTTATTGTAAAACAAGTAGGTACTGTCTATATTTCCTAAAGCTGCATAGCTACCCCCAAGGATTTTGTGTAAGTCATCAATCGATTGCCCCTCAACTTCCTCAAAAGATAAAACATCATAGGCTTCCAAATAATAGGAGAGTGCTTGTTCATGGAGTTCTTCTCTTTTATAAAGATTGCCAATAGCAATACAGGCTTTTGGTAAATATGCCGGGTCTTCTTCTTGAGCTGCATCATAAACTCTAAGCCAGTTCACGAGTTCAGCTCCGGGACTAGTGGGTTTAGCACTTTCAGCCTCTTTTAAAATAGTTGGCAAGTCTTTGATCTGCGCAACTGAACAAAAAGGTAAGATTGCTAAGAATAGTATGGAAATATATTTTGTGTACATATTGTTATTGAAAAGCATTTAATCAATTCTATAATTCACTCCAATACGATATATCCTCAAGGATTGAGGATTGAATATTAAAGCATCAGCATCTTCCGTAGCATCTATCCCTGCATATTTAGTATTAAACACATTAGTAATTTTCAAAAAAGAACTAATGTGTTTATTCAGCTTATAGCTTAGTAAGAAATCCAAGGTATAAAAACCAGCATTTATTTTGTTTATCTCATCTACAAAAAAGTCTCCTTGTAGTGCTATGAAATTCTGTGTAAGACTTTGAGTCATGTATGTATTTTCCAGAAGAACAGTAAATTTATCTGAAGGCTTAAATTTAAGATCTACCTGAGTGATGAATTTAGGCAAAGCTCTAAGACCGTCTAGATTGAGTGGGTCAAAATCTTCACCAGTTAATGAAAAACCATTAGCTACTTCACGCCCAAATGCAAAATTCATATTGAAGGTCAAGCTTAAACCAATAGCCGGAATTAGATCTTTGACCTTTAAGCTAGACTGAATACCGTATAAATCAGTTTCGGCGGCATTGTCATTTGTGAATCCAACTTGCACAAAAGTATCATCTACTTCATTTGTGGCAAAACCATAACGAATAAAATTGCTGGTTTTGGAATAATAAAAGGCGAGATCAAAATTCACATTTTTTCGTGGCATCCATCTTATACCGATGTCACTACTTATCGTCTCTTCGGGTTCTAACTTCGTTCCTGTTGTTACGTCAGAAAGGTCAGCAGCATTGATGGTGTAAGTAGAAGCAGCATAAAAAGGAGAGGGGTATCGAAAAGCTTGTCCAGCTGAGAATCTAAACCGCAGATTCTCTTTTAAGTGGTATTGAATAGCTATCCGTGGATTGAGTAAAAAACGTTCTGAACTAACGGTATTACTGGTTCGACGAAAAGCTTGAATTCCTAGAATAATATTCCAATTTTGCGTATTAAGATACGTTTCAATAAAACCACTAATATTTGTAAAGTCATTGTTTTCCACTAAAAAACCTTGAATTCGATCTTGTGGATCAGTAATGTTTCTAGGTTGCTTGAGGAAATTCTGAAGAGGCTTACTAAAACTTCTTTGAATACTTGTCCCCCAAGCTAGTTCAAGATATCGCTTAAATTTATAACCAAATAAAAAATCAAGATTACCTTCTATAGAACTAGCAGCGCTATATCTCGAATCGGAATAGTAATTACTATGAACTAAGTTCCTCAGAGTGTCTGTTTGTTCTGGTGATTCTGAGATTCCATCAATAAAGCTATGTTGGATTAAATTGATAAAAGGATAGATGAAAGTAAAAGAACTAGCTGGATCTGTTTCATACTCTAATGAGGACAAGCTTGCTTTGAATCGGAATTTTTTCTTATTTAAATCATAATTAATCCCAGTAGAGGTTATCGTTTCTCCAAACAAATTTAAGGGATTTGCATAAGAAACTGCAAGAGGGCTCAAACCTACTGCGCTGTGATCTCTTCGATAAAAACGATGATAATACAAGTTGAATTTCTTATAATGCAAATCCACACCAAGCGCCCTGCTTTGATGCGGCAATTTACCTAGCAAGGTAGTATCAGATGATCCTCGATAATTTGGGCTATCAGAATGTGTGACAAAATCAACATCCAAATTAGATTCATAAGGTAATGGACTATACAAACTATCGGGATAATACTTCGTTTGGCGATCATTGAACGCTGTAAAGCTTCCAAAAACAGAAAATTTTAGAATCCGTTTTCCTTTCCCTAGTTTGCCACTGAACATCACATTCAAATCTTCCATTCCCTCAGAACCAAAGCCCAAATCTGCTTGTACATAAATGGGCCGATCCGTCTCTTTCAAAATAATGTTTACAACTCCTGCGGATGCATCTGCGCCGTACAAAGTAGCAGCTGGACCATAAATAACCTCAATACGCTCTGCATTTCTGATCGGGAGTTGCGCACCTATTGGCATTCCACTGGTCACATAGGGCTTTATGGGGACATCATTAATCAAAATCTTTGTGTAGGAATTTCCCAACAACCCTCGCATCAAAAAGGTCTCTCCGTGAATAGCAGATCCAGGTTGGGAGACTCGAATTCCTGGCAACCTTTTGAGCACATCAGTCAAAGTCAAATAGCCATTTTCCCGAATCTCTTTCCCCGTAATCACATAAACCGTAAAAGGTAAATCAGCGATATCCTGTTCAGATCGACTTCCCGATATCACCTTTGTTCCTACAGACAGGTCGACAGAAGATTTTAGATCAGTCCAATCTAGCTTAGACAAATCAATGCTAAGACTATCTGTTTGGGCATGCAAGAGCATACAGAAGCTAGAGAAAAGAATCAGTATGGCAGTGAATCGTATTTTCCGTTGTCTCATATTTCGTTTTTTGGCAGCTTATTAGCTTTATCTACATAGCTGAATTAGATGACAAAATAGTAAAATGTTCTGAAAATGCCATCTATTTTTAAAAAACCAAGAAGGTAGTGCTGCTGTTTATTTATATTTGCCACTTCAGACCTCAGTATCCGCTAAAGATTCATAATAAATAATGATCCAACTCATAGAATGCCCCCGTGATGCCATGCAAGGCCTCCACGAATTTATACCGACAGAAAAGAAAATAGCCTACATCAATCAATTATTGAAAGTGGGCTTTTCTACCATCGACTTTGGTTCTTTTGTTTCGCCTAAGGCCATTCCTCAAATGAGGGATACCGCTGAGGTGTTGGCTGGCTTAGAATTGGAAGACAGTAAATCCGAATTATTGGCCATTGTCGCTAATAAGCGAGGAGCAGAAGATGCCTCTAAACATCCTCAAATCAAGTACTTGGGTTATCCTTTTTCTATTTCAGAAACTTTTCAGTTGCGAAACACCAATGCTACTATTGAAGAATCTTTAGATCGCGTGGCATTTATTCAGGACATCTGCCTGAAGCATAATAAGGAAATGGTACTCTATTTATCTATGGGATTTGGAAATCCTTATGGCGATGAATGGAATGCAGATATTGTAAAAAAATGGGTAAGCCGACTTGGGGACATGGGAATTACAATCATTTCACTTTCTGATACGATCGGGGTTTCTAATCCAGAGAGTATTTCTTATTTGTTTGGTCATTTGATACCGAATTATCCTAAAATTACTTTTGGAGCACACTTGCATACACAGCCACATAATTGGAAAGAGAAAGTGGTTGCAGCGTACGAATCAGGTTGTCGTCGTTTTGATGGTGCAGTTAAAGGATACGGTGGTTGTCCAATGGCAAAGGATGACCTTACCGGGAACATGGCGACTGAAAATATGATAGGTTATTTCAATTCTATAAATCAAGAGCTTGGTATTGACCAACGAAATTTTTTGGATGCAATGATGATGGTAGATGGAGTTTTTCCCCATTAAGTCTTTTGAGTAATCGCCACTCCTCTCCATGCCTAGTCATTTTCAAATTACTTTGTTTTATATCCTACTAAATATGTATACTAATCAAATCACCTTTGCTACTCCAGCATATGATGAAAGTATAAAGCTTCGTCATCAAGTACTTCGGGAACCATTGGGCATCAGCTTCGAAGCAGAAGATCTCGCTCAGGAGTACAATCAAATCCATTTTGGGCGCTACAATAATCCTGGAAATCTAGTAGGTTGCTTAGTACTTTTGATTGTAGATGATAAAACACTTAAAATGAGGCAAGTAGCGGTCGATCCTTTATATCAAAAAAAAGGTATTGGCTCAGACTTAGTGGCTGCAAGCGAAGCTTATGCTGCGGAGCATAAATACAAATCTATGATATTGCATGCGCGCGATGAAGCCATCCCTTTTTATCAAAGATTAGGTTATAAAAAGGTAGGAAGAGCTTTTACAGAAGTTGGAATAAAGCACTACAAGATGAAGAAACAAATGTAAAAAACATTAATACAACGCAACCTGTGACAGGATAGAGCGTTAAAGAGAGTTGATAAATATTTTATCCATTCAATTTAACTAACTATTCATACAATGATGAATCCCCTGTTACGGATCGCGAATCCTTTTCTCACAGTTATTTTTCTAGCCGCATTTTTTGTTAACGCTGAGGCACAATGTGTTTATCTTAAACAACTCAATGGCAGCCAAAAAGCTCAAGACAATTTACTCACCTGGACGACTTTATCAGAAACCAATAATGCATTTTTCCTTATCGAAAGATCTCTTAACGGAATCAACTTTGAAGAAGCCGGAAGGGTAGAGGCCCTCACTGCTGGCCAATCTAAAAATCAATATAGCTTTACAGATATTGACAATCCTGGCCTTCGAGTTTTCTATCGTTTGGCGGAAGTCAATATGGAAGGAGATGTATCTTTTACCAATACCGTTTTGGTAAACAGAAAAGGTGAAGATGTCGTTTTCGAAATCAACAGTATAGAAAGTAGCATTACAGATCAGTTTTTCAATATGACACTTACCTCCAGCGTAGAAGCACCTTTGGAATATCGCTTACAGACTCGGATGGGCGAGGTATTGAAGGTCGGAAAGGTAGATATGGTTGCTGGACAAAACGCCTTATCTGTTGACTTGCACGAAGTAGAAGTAGGGACTTACCAGTTTTCAATTCGGATCAAAAATGAGATAGAGGTAATTGCTTTACAGAAAGTGAATGAGAGTTTGGAGCCGGAGAGTATTTTGTCTGTGAAGGAGGAGGATAAGTAGGATTTCCGTTTATTTAATAAAAAAAGAGGAACTGAAAATCGGTTCCTCTTTTTTATTATACCTAGTTAAGTCGCTAATAAGTCACTGATTCAATCACGCCATCAACAATTTTTATAATTATATTAGTATAAGCATGAACCGCTTCATCGCTAAATTTTCCAGGAACCCAATTATCCATATTCTCTATTAATGAAGCGTAACCTAATAGACTTTCTTCGGGTACATTGTCACCAAATACTTCTGACAAACAAGGCTCTCCTGTGTCAAAAACTAACACCCGCAATCTGATGGTACCTGCCTCGATATCTTCTATACTTGCAATGGTTATTTCGGATAAAATGTAATCTGAAAGATCAGTTTCAAGGTCTCCATAGAAAGGCATATCAGGCAGTAGTGTAAAAACCTCTATTGTATCTTTACCACTACAGTCAAAATATAATACGAGCTCAGTATTCTCGTTTTTATCATCACTACTACAGGAAGAAGAAACGATCAAAGTCAGACATATTAGTAATGCTACAAACAATCGATTTTCAATTTTCATAAGCTTTTATTTTTATTGAATAAAAAATATTTCAAAGTTTTCATACTCCCACATACACCGCCCGAAAAGTCTCCGCCCTAGCCGCCTCCAGATAAACCCGATAATTCCCAGGACAAGTCTCCAAACTTAAAAATGCCCCAGGTTTCACATAAGGAAATATCTGATCATAGCGCTCACTTTGCGTAACACTTCTTCTACGATAAATCATAGACCGATTTATATCCGTATGATTTTTCAATCCAGCAGCAGCCATCAACTCAATAAAAGAGTGAATTGTTTCCTGGTGAAAGGACGCTACCCGTTTCGCCTTATCCTCTGGAACCAAACCCTTCACTAACTCCGGGTCTTGAGTAGCTACACCAGTTGGGCAATTGTTTTTATTACATTCCAAAGCTTGAATGCAACCTAAGGCCATCATCATTGCACGTGCAGAATAACAAACATCCGCTCCAAGCGCAAAAGCTTTAAACATATCAAAACCACTGACGATTTTTCCCGAAGCAATAATGGCTATTTCCTTTTTCAAATCAAAACCAACTAAAGCATCATAGACAAAAGCCAATCCTTCTTTATAGGGCATTCCTACGCTATTGCTAAATTCTAGTGGTGCAGCTCCTGTTCCTCCTTCACCACCATCAACAGCAATAAAATCTGGTTTGATCCCCGTTTTAACGATCGCCTTACAAATGGCAAAGAACTCAGAACGAGAGCCTACACAAAGCTTGAATCCCACTGGCTTACCATTAGAAAGTGTCCGCATTTTCTGCAAAAGCTCTAGCAAACCAATTGGGGTGTCAAATTCTCGATGATAGGGTGGGGACAATACATCCTTCCCAGGTTCAATACCACGAATGCTCGCTATCTCTGGTGTATTCTTTTTAGCAGGGAGGATTCCTCCGTGCCCCGGTTTTGCTCCTTGAGAAAGTTTCAACTCAATCATTTTCACTGTGGGTTCCGCAGCTCTTTCCTTGAATTGTTCTGGGTCGAAACCATCATCCTCTTTCGAGCGACAGCCAAAATATCCCGTTCCTATTTGATAGATCAAGTCTCCTCCCGGTTTTATATGATAAGGACTTATACCTCCTTCCCCTGTATTGTGCGCAAAGTCACCTTGTTTTGCGCCTCCATTCAAAGCCAGTATAGCAGCAGAACTCAAAGAGCCAAAACTCATTGCTGAGACATTGTAAATACTAGCACTGTAAGGTTGCTTACATTCAGCACTACCAATGTGCATTCGTGGATGCTGCTCGATTTTATGTGGATCAATGCTAGCAATAGAATGATTCATCCATTCATAACCTTCATCATAAACATTCAACTGTGTTCCAAAAGGAGTTGTATCCAATTCCTGTTTTGCCCGTGCATATACGATACTCCGATGGATCCTGCTGAAAGGCCGCCCATCTGTGTCTGTCTCTACAAAGTATTGTTGAATACCGGGACGAAGAGATTCCATAACATAACGACCACGTCCTAATATGGGGAAGTTTCGCATGATGGCATGCTTCGCTTGAAACATATCGTACCAGCCTAGAAGCAAGATAGGACCTAGAATAATCATAACCCAAATCCAAGCTGGAGAGACAAAGTAATAAAGTAGCCCTACTGCGAGCAAAGAAAGAATAGTAAACCCAATAAATTCATTTCTCATACTTGTGTGTTTTTGACTTTAAAATAGCAGATGTGATCATTTAGAAAACAATAATAATCAGGAAAGTTAATAGAACAATTTTGAAAAACAAAAGGAATGACATTTTAATGAAATAATAAACAGAACCCGCCATACCGGATCGGGCAGGCCAGTTGTTAGTTTCTCCATGTGAGTCTATTATTTCTATTTGTTCGATTCGAAATAGACAGAAAGAACTCCCGTTCTTCAAAGTTGCGACTTAAAATAACCTCTGTTTATTACCTACAATATTCATTTTTAAGAACTGTAATTTTCATATTAAAAACAATACCTCTTGGCGGCTAAAAATTCTTTATCTCTGACGCAAAGCCATATTTTGTTAAAGGCTTCGACTATAAAAGGCTACAATTATTCTGAAACATTGGGAAAGGGCTATAAAAAAAATTACCTTTGTATTAAAGAAAAGCCTTAAACAACCGTTTTTGGGCTTCCTCAGTTATACGATCTTTCCTATTTAAACTCAGACATTAAATATTGTTTCTATTATATTTATGCAAGGTATTCTTGTATAAAAGCACGTCTTCAAATTAAATATCGAAAATGTATAAGTCTACCTCCCTAAAACGACTCTTGCTATTGCCCTTGATTTCTATTTGTTTTTTCGGGCAAACCAATGCGGAACTTTGCAATATTGAAAAACCTATTGTAATTGATTGTAACACTTTACGATATCCAATCTTTTTGGATGAACATGTGGAACAAATTACAGTCTGTGGTTTGTCAATTGGAACGCAATACGATTTCACCATTAATCCAAGATTACAAAATCAAGATTGTGAATTCCAATTCACCACATTAACACCAGGTGAAATTGGGAATGGATTATTAGATGATGTACAAGTTGGTAAACGTATAAGTTTTGAAGCGATGGACGATTGCCAAACCTTAACCATTGTCAATGCCAACTGCTTTATAGAACAAAACTATGAAGTGGTTCTGACTTTATTAGATAATAATTGTAGAGGGACAGATGAAGAGGAAGTAGCTGGGTTCTCCGCAAGACTACAACCAATATTTGTATCAAGCAGCACTTATACCGTAGAGCAATTAATCACTCAAGTTTTTATTGCTGGTGGTTGCTTTGAAGTATTAAATGTGCAAGGAATAGGAGATAACAATGGGAAAGGAAACTTCGCCGAAGGTATGTCATCCATTGGAGTCGATTCTGGAGTTATTCTGGCTTCAGGTAATGCGACTAATGCAACTGGTCCAAATAGTAGTGAAGGAACAACTACCAATTTTGGAGACAGCAGTGGAGATGTAGATTTGAATAGTATTGCCACTTCTAGTGTGAATGATGCGGTAGGTATTGAATTTGATTTTATTCCTTCACTGGATCAAGTCACTTTCAATTATGTTTTTGCTTCGGAAGAATATTGCGAATGGGTAGGCGCTGCTTTTAATGACGTTTTTGGTTTCTTTATAAGTGGCCCTGGAATCAATGGCCCTTACTCTAATGGTGCTGAAAACATTGCCTTAATTCCAGGTACAGGAACAGCAGTTGCGATTGGTAATGTGAATCATCAACAAAACCAAGATTATTTTAATTCCAATTCTCCAGGTTGTGCTCCCTCACCTGGACCTCAATCTCCTGATTTTATAGAGTATGATGGGTATACAGAAAAATTTCAAGCAACTGCTACGGTGATCCCTTGTGAGGTTTACCACATTCGTCTGGTAATTGGAGATGTAGGGGATGGAGCACTAGATTCTGCGGTATTTCTTGAAGCGAATAGCTTCACCGCAGGTGGAGATGCCTATGCAGAAGCAAGCGTACCAGGTACGCTTAATGATGAAGTTTTATATGAAGGTTGTACTGGATCAATTGATTTTATCCGGTGGGGGAATGATTTTTCAACAGACCTTGATGTGCCATTCTCAATCAGTACTTCTAGTACTGCAACAGACGGAGTAGATGCTACGGCTCTACCATTTAGTGTAACGATTCCTGCAGGACAGTGGTCCGTTAGTATCCCAATAACGGCCTTTGAAGATTTTATTACAGAAGGTACGGAAACATTAATTATAG
>CAZDTI010000272.1:0-12083 GCA_964508085.1 uncultured Saprospiraceae bacterium
TATATTATATTTGTGTGCTAACCAAAGGTCGCGGACGGGCGGGTTTATGCGGAGCTTAAATGCGCCGAGGAATCTATCTCCTTTTGAAAAGTATCCTTTGAATATGGAGCAAGATTTCTCGACTCCTACGTCGCTCGAAATACAAAAGGGTATACATCCTCCCATTCCTCGACTCGCTTTGCTCGCTCGGAATGACAGGAATTTGACTCCTTACGATCGCTCAGGACGACAGAAGGAGACTAAGCGCTTTCACTTGCATAAGATTCAGTGGCCATAAGAATTAACACAACAAGGATCAAATTTTGCGTATATTTATAGCTTTGTTTATAAATATTCGCGAACATGAAGGATAAAAAATCGGTTTCGATAAAAGAAAAACTTTCCGATAACGATCAATATGCCCAGATGATTCTCAGTTATCTGGCGAGGTTTACAAAATTGACGAAGGAAGAAGAGGAAATCATTCTTAAAAGTATTCGTTTAAGAGAAGTCAAAAAAGGGACACATTTACTCAAAGAAGGACAGTTTGCAGAACTTTCCTTTTTTGTGTTAAAGGGCTGTATTCGACAATATTATTTGAAAGACGGAGAAGAACGAACGACAAATTTTTTCCTGGAGGGAGACACTATTTCCGTGAGCTCCCCTGGTGGAAGCAAAAACCCTTCTAAATTTTATTTACAAAGTCTCGAAGATTGTGTTTTATCTGTCGGTGATGACGAGCAGGAAATTGAAATGTTTGAAAAGCATCCAAAATTTGAAACGATTTGTCGAGTGGCTACGGAATCAAAACTCTCGGATGCAAATGAGGAAATGTCCAAGTTCATCATCAATTCTCCGGAGGAACGTTATTTGAATTTAATGGAAACGCGGCCGGAGTTGTTGAATCGGGTTCCGCAGTATCAACTAGCGAGTTATTTGGGGATGAAACCCGAGTCTTTGAGTCGGATTCGGAAGCGGATTTTGAAACGGTAGACGGTCTGCAGGGCTCCTAAACCCCGAAACTTCTGTTTGAATACCTGAGATTCCCAAAGCCATTTTAATCGCTTCAACATGCTTCATGCAAATATTTTCAAAGGCATATCCTCTCCATATTTTATAAGATTGTTCTTGTGCGGTTTGTAACCAAATATCTTTTTTCCCTGCTCTTTTTCCTTCTATGAACGTCAAATAAAACAAAGAATATTCATCCACCAATCGGTATAAAGCCTCTCTCTTCTTTTTGCCAAAGGGAATAATTTCAGCTATGAAAGAAGATCGTTCTAGTTCACGTAGTACTTTTGTTATATTTCCTCCATTGAGTAAGTAAGAGTTCTGCTTTTTTGAAGCACTTAAATCATTTAACCTTTGTCTTTCTTGTTTTCTTCCTATCATTATATCTCGCTTTATCTCTCAAAAACAAGGACTTATAGCGAGGTATAAAAATTTATATCTCGCTATAAGTCTTATAAAATAACAGATTTAGCGAGGAATAGAATCAAAAATTTATCCCTTAATGAAATAAAACATACGGTAACCAAAGAAAACACCTACTTATTAAATGTAAATTAGAATAGGAAAATCTTGTATCTTACTTCCTCTAAAGGTATAAATCAGTCTGAGATAAGAGGATCGTTTTATGCTTAAAAACGACCACAAATGAATAACTTCTTTAAACAGTTTGGTGGAAAGGTAACTAACGAATGGGTAGAACAATATAAGCAATCTGAGCATTGGCGAAATGGTAGTTTTCAAAATCTGATAGCTACTCCCATAAATAACAGCCTGCTAAAGTTACCGGGTATCATTTACAAACAATTGACGCATACAAACGGGCGTGAGCCAAAACAGCCTTTGCCAATTGCCCCTTTTGATAACGCAGCATTTCTAGCACCTTCCGAAAAGGCCAAATTCATTTGGTATGGTCATTCTGTAATTTTGATGAGAATGGAAGCAAAGACTATTCTAATCGATCCGATGCTGGGACCAGATACAACTCCCATTGCCCCAATGGCTACAAAACGATTTTCAGAAAACACCTTAGATTTAATTGACGACTTTCCTGAGATTGATTTGCTCATTATAACGCATGATCACTATGACCATTTAGATTATTCGAGTATTCAGAAATTGAAATTAAAAACCAAACGATACTTTGTGGCCATGGGTGTCAAAAGACATTTGATAAGCTGGGGTGTTGCCGCCAATTTGATCACCGAGTTTGATTGGTGGGAAGAACGTTCTTTTGAAAACATAAAAATCACCTTCACTCCTACTCGACATTTTTCAGGGCGCGGTTTGACGGATCGATTGAAAACACTTTGGGGCGGTTGGGTCTTTAATTCGCCTACAGAAAAAATATGGTTTAGTGGCGATGGCGGTTACGGTGAACACTTTAAAGAAGTGGGTAGAAAATTGGGACCTTTTGATTTTGCGTTCATGGAATGTGGACAGTATAACGAGGATTGGCGTCCCATTCATTTGTTTCCAGAGGAAGCGGTACAGGCTGCTATTGATGCTCAGGTGAAGAAGGCGATGCCGGTGCATTGGGCGGGTTTTGCTTTGTCCTATCAGCATACCTGGAAAGAGCCGGGAGAAGACTTTGTACGTTTTGCGGAGGAGAAATCATTGGATTATGCGCTGCCTGCTTTGGGGGAAGTATTTGATATTTCCAGAGCAATAAAAACTAAGTGGTGGGGTTCGTAACTTGTGTCATCTTAATAAGAAACTTCTAACGCTTTTATTTCATTCCTCAAACTAAAAACTAAATCACAACATCGTATTTTTTTAGTATTTCAACATATGCTACTCTCCCCACTTTCTTCTATTCTTAATAATGAGCAATCATCTGGTTTTGGTTTAACAATATAGGGTTACTCTTCGAGCACCATACCCGCGATGTGATTGATAACGTTTTCTATGTTATAGAATTTAGTTAATCCATTTGATAGAAAAATAATACTCAGATCTTGTTCTGGGAATATTCGATAAGCCGTTACTAGTGATCCCGAAAATCCATAGGAGGAATGCTCATTGACTACGCGCTTATCCCAACCATATGTAAATGTCTTGTTTGATTTAGAATACGGAAAGGTTTCCCACATTAACTCTTTCGTTTCTTCGGCTATTAATTCATTATTACGCAAACGTTGATCCCACTTAATAAACGCTGACAAACTTATGTTCAAGCCATTCAAGGCATGTGCATAATTTCCTTGCAAATAGGGGTGATCTATGGTAAGACTGCCCTTTGTAAAGGGGAAATAGGGTGTAGCCCTGTCTAAAACGATGTCTCTTGAATCACTGGAAAAGAAGGCGGTATCGCAGGGCGTTTCAAATTGGTGTTCAGAAATTGACGCAGCTAAGCTGGTACCTTCTATTTTTTCGACTACCTTTTGTAGCAACCAAAACCCGGTCTGATTATAATCATATTCTGCTCCGGGTTTAAATTTGCAATCCTGAAGAAATACTTTTTTCTTAGCTTCTTCTTCCGTCAGATCCATAAATTCTGGTATCGGAGACATATCTGGTAGCCCCCCAGAATGAGACAACAAATGCTTAATTTGAATGGTTCTCCACTCTTCGGGCAAATCAGAGACGTACTTATCGATTTTATCTTCAAGACTTAATTTCCCCTTTTCAATCAGTTGAAAAAGAGCAACAGCGACTAGAGGTTTAGTCAAGGAATAGACCCTGAAAATTGATTGAGCGGATACGGGCACCTGATGTTCAAGGTTGGCATAGCCATAATTATTTCGATGGATAACTTGCTTGTTTTTCACAACCGCCAAAGCCAATCCGGGAATGCCCTGCCTATCCATAAGATCTTCAATGTATTGATCCAGCGAAGTGCTTAGCTCTTTATTGATTTGACTTTGCCCACTACAATAGCATCCATACAACAGTAAGACTACAGTTATTATTTTTTCCATAGGTAAAGGTTATTTAAATGGTAAAGTAAAGTTACTGTAATGCAACGAATAAAAACTGTAAAAAATATTATTTCCTATTTTTTAACTACTTAGAAAAAAAGCTACCTATGGCTGTATCTTAATCGTTTGTTCTGACCTGGATGAACTTACAAAAGTTCTTTCCTGTTCCTCTCCTCTCTATTTCGTTAAAGAATTTTGAAAGAAATACCTTAATACAAAAAATACGCTCAACAGCATCAGCCCCCCAAAAACAGAATACCACCAGGACCAGCTATTATTTTCAATAGCTCTCATATCACCAATCGCTGTAAAGGCAGCCCAATTAAAAGGAGCAGAAGGACTTGAAGATTCAAGATAACTTAACTTCGCTTGTCGCAATGCTTTATCTTTTTCCATTCCTTGTTTCAAATTGGAGTAGAAAAAAGTCATAATTTCTTGAGTGGGTCGATCATTGACAGACCATAATGTACCAACAATACTTTTGGTACCTGCATAAACAAAACCACGAGACAAACTGAGAATGCCCTCCCCTTGTTGAAGTTCACCAAGCCCCGTTTCACATGCAGATAAAACAACCATTTCTGCATGGAGTCTCATATTATACAGATCGCGAACATAGAGTAGGTTTTCTAAAGAGTTGCTCGTTTTTGTAAAGGCTAGAAAGCAATAATCGCCTACTCGGTCATCTGCTTTACCATGGGTAGCAAGATGAAGGATACGATATTGATTGGCATCGGATAAGAAGTTTTGCAAAGTTGCGGTTGTATCTTGATAAAGGTCAGCATCCCATAAATCGTAAATGGCTATAATTTCCTGAAGACTATACTCCAGCTTATATAAGCCATTCCTTTTTGCATCTATTGCGATAGCTTCCGGTGCTTCCGGTGCTTCCGGTGCTTCCGGAAAATCTGGAGCGAAAGCCATAATTCCCTTTTTAGGTTCTATTTTTTTATTTCTCATTTCTAACCATAGCGTTGCAGAAAAAGCATAACTGATTTGGTGATCATGAATTAGGAATGGAAGGGAGTTATAACTTTTAGATTTTTCAACAGGTTTAGTTAATAGCGCATCAAAGGGGAGGTAACCGATTGCACCATCCGGAACAATGATTAACTTTTTCTTATCTAGAATTTCATTTTTTATGGGAGCGATTAGTTTACTATAAAGTTGGTGTGCTTTGAATAAGTATTCTTGGTTTACACCCTCATGAGGGTTTGCAGTTATATTGTTAGTTGCGAAGATTGCTTTTTGCAATTCTTGAATCCAGTTTTCTATTGGGAAATCTTTTTGCAGTTGTTTAAAGAGGAAGGTGTCTTTTGTAATTAAGAAAACAAAAATATTATTGTTCCCAAGATAGTATTCTATAAGTGCCTGATCATTTTCTAATAAGTCATTTCTGACTTGCTTTAAGGTAATTACTTCCGGTTGGTATTTACTGTTAAAGTAATCTGGATGCGTTTTTTCAAGCCAAGTTAAAAAAGCGCTTTGTTTTTGTTTTTGGTCAAAAACCTTTGATTTTGCAGACTGTGCTTCCTCTGACTCCGCTCCATAATTTTTCAATGAAAGGTGATACTTGTTTTCTAAGTCTTGGACAGCCTTTCTAATACTATCCTCTCGAATTAGAATGCTCTTGGATAATCCCAAAAAATTGTTGGTCTGACTACGAGTCACTGCATCTAATAAAACCAAGGATTTACTTTTTTCCAGATAGGTAAAACTACTTTCATAACGCTCTTGATTGGGTTCAAGCTCTTGTAATTTTGCAATAATCTCCAAGCAATGTTCATAGGCAATTTTGTTTTCTCCAACAAAACCTATTCTAGTGATTTTTTCTTGGTATTCACTACGCATATAATCAATAAATTGAACATAAAGATCAAAATAATAGAGCGCATTTTTTAAATCTTTAATATCTCCTGATTTCTTATACTTGCTTTGAAAATTATCCGCCATATTCCAAATACAATAGGAATAGGTTATCGGTTTTATAACGGAAGAAAAATCTAATAAATCTCTTTCATTATGATTTAGTAAGTCAAGGGTGAAATTAGAATAAATCGTCGCACTATCATATTGCATCAGAGCGTTATAATTCATACTAAGATTATTATAAGGCTGTAACAAGAAGAAGCTGTTAACTCCGGCAATTGATTTTACATCTTTAATATTATTTTTAGACAATTTTATTGCTTCGCTATATTTTCCCTGGGTATAAAGTAAGTCCGCTCTAGAAGACTGTATCTGACTCAAAACATCCAATGTCCATCTGCAATCATTTTTTCTATCCCGGATCCTTTCATATGATTCTCTATATAAAGAATCAGTAGTGACAAAGTTCCCTTCATTGTAAAACACTAAAGCAAGATCGTGTAATATAGTTGCCTTTCTTGTCTTAGCTAATGGAGAGTCATAAGCTGCCAACATGCTTATAGCCTTATTAAAATACTTTTTAGCCGCTAGAAAATTTCTTTTACCTCTATATGCCTTTCCTAAAGTTTCATAAAACTCAGGCTGATAAAAATAGCTATCTAAAGGTTGGCGTTCGAGCAGTAGGATTCCTTCATCAAGGTATTGAATGGCGGTATCAAAATCTCTTTTGTCAAGGTAATTTAAACCGACACTCAATAGTAAAAGGGCTTTCTGCAAATAATTCCCTTCCTCTTTTTCGCAAAGGTCAATTCCTTTAAATAGCAAAGTGTTTGCCTCTTCAAATCTCCCTTTTTTTGTTTCAACTAAAGACAAATAGATAAAAGAAGAATGCAAGTCTAAAGGAAATTCTTTTTGATGTTCTTTCCGGATGTCTGCTGCCTTTTGAAAATAAGAAGTAGCCAAATCAAGGTCTCCTGACTCTCCCCAATAACAGCCTAGCAAATCGTAGGTTTCCGCAATTTGATTATTATAGATTTTGTCTTCAAACAAAAGAAGTGCTTCATCAATAGATTCTTTCATTCGAAGACAATCACCTGAATAGAAATAATGCTGCGCTTGCAGATTAAGTACTTTCAGTAAATGATGTTCTTCTCCACGCTCATCCTTTATTAAACTTCTGGCTTTGACAAATGCTATTTCAGCTTCTTCGCTTTTACCAAGTAGCAATAAATCCTCTCCATAAACAATTAAAAAATCCAGATATAACAATCTATTTTCGTTTTGATCAAGTCGCCGAAAGGCTTCTTCACAAATTTGAACAGAAGCAGTAAAAAGTGCTTGTTTATTTAGTGCTTTTGCCTGGTCGAGTGCTGCATTAATATCTAAACTAGTTTTAGATTGTGACAGCAGGGTAAAAGGAAGGAAGAGAAATAATAGATGGACAGGGGCTTTCATTTAATTGGTTTGGTTATAGCGGTTTTAAGGATGGGAAATCAATACGGTCCTTTATCTTTTATTCAAAAAAGGATGCTGTACCTAATACGAAGTGATTTGGAATTCCATATGCCCAAATCACTTCGTTAAGGATACTCTAAAATAGAATCATTCCCAGAATAATACAAATCAGATTACCTACGTACTACCAAGCGTCTAGTCGTTACTCCCGATTCTCCAACAAAGCGATAAAGATAAACACCATTTGGCAAAGTTGATATTGTTGTATTTATTTTATGGGAACCAGCATTTAAAGTTCCCTTGAAAACAGAGGTTAAAACTCGTCCGTCAATGCTCCATAAATCAATTTGCAAGGCAATAGCTTCGTCCAGGCTAAAAGATAAGTGAACATCATCCGTGGCTGGATTTGGAAAAATTCGAAGTGCGGAAAACTGGTCTACCTCATTATTTGTCGTAAGACAACCTTCAATAAAAACAGCTTCAGAGCTTCCTGTACAACCAGCGCTATTTGTCATCGTTAACGTATAATAACCAGTGGCTTCGGCCGTAAAAAACTGACCCTCCCCTATTGGTGCTCCATCAAGAAACCATTGATATTCGTTACCTGAAGGTGCCGCAAGGTAACACTGGTTATTGATGGTAATCTCAGGAACAAATGATGTAGTAGAAATAGTAGTTGCTTGAGAACTTGGCCCCGTGCCACAACTATTCGAATAGCTCGCAGTATAGTTTCCGGCTTCTGTGATCGTAATAGGGTTACCTGATCCAATATTGGGAATCCAATTAACAGTACAGTTATCACAAACATTTGTAGCTGTTATGGTCACACTACCTCCCTCGCAGAAACTGGTTGGTCCATTTGCCGTAATAAGCGGCATCGTTGGCAAGTCATTTACTTCTACAAAAACAGGAGTGGAAGGAGCGCTGGTTCCACAATCATTGGTAGCGGTAACAGTATAAGAACCTGTTGTTGTAATTGTATTACTAGTATTTCCGCCCGATAGGTTTGTCCAAGTCAAAGAGCAGCCATTGCAAATGTTTGTAGCAGTCAAGACAACACTCCCTCCCGCACAAAAACTGGTAGGTCCATTTGCCGTAAGCGTAGGTATATTTGGTAACTCATTTACCGTTACTGATATGACATTGGAAGAAAGACTTTCACCACAATCATTTACAGCTACAGCGTAATAATCGTTTGTTTGAGTGGCGCTAATCGAATTTCCTGTTTCTCCATTTGGAAACCAGTTAATCGTACAACCGCTACAAATATTTGTTGCCGTCAATAGAACAGCTTCCCCTTCGCAAAAAATGGTTGAGCCACTTGAAGAAATAGAAGGAGACGTTGCATTACCTGATTCAATAACAGTTATGCTTTCAGAAGGGGAACTGGTCCCGCAACTATTAACCACTTCTGCAAAGTAAGTCCCTGGAGAAGAAATGGTCAATGGATTTCCAAATTGTCCATTCGACCATTCTACAGTACAACCATTGCACAGATTCATAACAGATAAAGGAAGCGTTTCTCCTGTACATAGATATGAAGTGCCGGACAAATTAAGCATCGGGGCCGTAGGTATTTCACAAGGGTCCTCGATAAACACCGTATAATCTTCTACTTCTCCATAATCAAAAATGAGACAGGCCGTGGGTAATCCAGGGTCAGTACTATCTACCCACTTCATACTGATACGCATCCGCGTATTACCAAGCGCAGCAGTAGTTGGAATTGTAAAAGAACCATTCACTGTTTGACTACTCGGAGAACCACTGTCAAAAACCATTTCGCCATTATCTTCAAAATCATTATCCTGATTGAGGTCAATCCAGATGCGCCAATATTCTGTATATAATTCATCTGCAAATCCAGGGCTTAAGCTAAGGTTATAGCTATTGTTTTTTTCTAATGTAATTGTCATGTTAGTATAATCTCCTAACCCATCATCATTGCCGGAGTTATTGGAGAAAGATCCGATGGTTACTTGATCAATCCATTCAAATTCGGAATCAATACCATAAGCATTGCAATCTCCATTGCTGCAACCAGCACTAAAGAAAGAGGGGGAAGTCGTAAAATCACTGGTATTGTTACCACAGTTTGCCTGTACCCGAAATTCATATTCGGTACAAGGGGTCAATCCAATTACATCGATAAAGTTGCCAGCGAAAGGGTTGTCAGCAAATGGGAACCAAGGATCGCCCACTGCTCTGAATTCTACGGTATAATTGTTTGCAGAGGGGACTTCCTGCCAATTGATGGTGCAGCTTGTCTCGGTAATGTTTGAGGAGAATAAATTAATGGGAGCTTCACAGGCCGATCCACCGCAAGTAACTTCCGTTAGAATAGGATTTTCAAAGTTTCCACTCAGCACTGATATCCAGTCCGTTCCGTTTTGGGGAAAGACAAAAATTTCAATTGTGTACAGTCCAGAGCTAAGGGCATCTCCACTATAATTAAAAACCAGTCCATTTTGATAAGTGAATCCAGGAGATAGACCATTATTCTCTGTCAAGATTTCAACAAAACCAACGAAAGTATTATTGCTATCGAAAATCGCGGCAGTGATGTCCCCAAAAAAAGGAAGAGATCCCGTATTTAATATGTTCGTTTCTACCGAGAATGGTTCGTTACAGTTAATCGGGTTTGGAGTTACAACTATCGGTGCGTTTAAACTGATTTCTAATTCGCCAGCATTACAGAATAAGTCATTGTAATAGAATTGGCTAAAATACTGCATAGCCGAAATCTGCTGATTCGAAAAATTTGTTCTACAATTTTTTCTGCTATAAGACATTAAATTCGTCGGATCGGGTTGATAGAGAGCACCATTGGCATCAACTGCATTTCCCGTATAGATACAACTCGTATTAACTAAGCCACTCAAAGTTGGATCAGCAGGCGTGTCACAAAAATAGTCTCCTGTGGAACTACAATTACTGCCATTAACTAGCTCTGCCCCATTAGCTGTTTCATGGGTATGATATAAACCAAGAAAATGTCCCATCTCGTGAGCAATGGTACTTTCAATAGCAAAGGGATTAGCCATAAAAATCGCGGGGGTATTAGTCGACCAGGGAAAGTTGGCAAACCCCGCCAGGCTGTTTCCATTATTTAATACAATTTCATTGGTATAATAAATGTTGATTAGGCCAGGTTCGTTGAATTGATTGACTAAGTTAGTGTACGTTGGCTGCAGCAAAGAGTAAGCATCAGAATCATCGATGTAATGAACTTCGCCGCATTGATAGAAAGAAATTTCGGCAGTTACAAAATTTTGGTTTAGCACGTTAATACTTTCTTCCAAATCACTTTGTGATAGTCCTCCACTACCCGCATCTGTTCTGATGATATGAATTTTCAGCGGTAACTCGTCGTCAAGAATATCTTCGGTACCACTTTGACTTGTCTGCCCCAGATGAAATAAAAGGCCTTCCTGTAGTGAAGCAGGTAGAGGAACATGTTCTGTTCCACAGTTTTGAGCATTAAGCATTGAACTTATGGTGAAGGTCAATAAAAAAAAGAGGTGAGAAAGTGTTGTTTTTTTCATGATAAGGTTTTTTGACGTTTGGTGGAGGCTTAGATAACAGTATTGGTTTATTAGCTTTTATGACTAGAGGTTTAGTGTGGAGCTCTCTGAGCTTTTAAGTTAGTGTCGTTCTCTAGTGTGGGATACTCAGTTTTCCAGTTTTATTTGAAAAAAGCCACCTTTTATAAGATGGCTCTAGTGTAGTAGAAAAAATCTCGAGTATTTTTTAGTGTTAAACATAGAGACTGAGGGGCAGAGATTCCTCTATTTTTAAATGTGGTTCCAAACGCAGAATCTCAGGCCTGTAGCCTGACCAACACTCTTTACCAGTATCCATGGGCGATGCCCATGGCTCTGGTATCCGAGGCCTTCAGCCTCCCCTTTAACACTAAAAAACAAGCTTACTCTTTTTGTGCTAAAAAAATAGCTAGTTTACTCAAGCCCAAAGAATAATGTTTTAGAAGTTCACGATTGAAATCGACCTTTTTTTCAAAATATAGTTCAGCCTTAGCAATTATATCCTGTCCGGAATCGGCATGCGGAATGCTAATGAATAAGCCATCTTTCTTTTTTTGGTTTTCATCCTTTTTGTAAATAACCACAATTGCACAAGGCACACTTTCTGCTGTACGAAAAAGCCCTTCGAATTCGAATTTGCTAACTTTGTTCTGCTTCAGAAGTAGCTTTCTAGATTCATCTACAAATACATAATCCGTGAGTACTTTCCAATAATAGCCTTTCTTGTCATCTAATCCTTTCTGCAGCTGTTCTTGGTAACCATAGGTTGCGTAAAGGTATTCCTCTTCAGATGTTTGACACTGTAGTTTGTTCAAGAGGAAGAACGTTGTTAATATAATTGGTATAATTATTTTCATATTCATGGAAACTAATTTTAGTGAGCGTCTTCAGAAAATGGCCTCTTCCTCGCGCAACCCCCCAGCCTCTAAAGGGGAAATCTGCCCGCAGACACTATTTATTGAACATTATCCTTTTAGTCGCGTTCCATTTTCAATCTTATATCTAATCCTTCTACAGTCGCATCTAAATCAATATCATCAGAGCTATCTTTATCAATGTCGTATTCTTCTTTAAGGATATCCTTCTCTAGGAAAAATCCGCCTAAGCCTACATCGAAAAATTCCCGGTCGTCATAATTGAGTTCAATTTCTTTAGAGGATTCGTTTACCTCCCATTCTCCAGCCATAGTATACCTTGTTCCAGCAAATACAAATTCTAAATCAAAGTCACCGTCATCCTCAAAATCAAATTCCATATTTGATGGAGCTACATTTTGCCCTTCAATGTTGACAACATCTACAGTCCATTC
>CAZDTI010000273.1:0-12083 GCA_964508085.1 uncultured Saprospiraceae bacterium
AACCATAATTATTTTAGCTAACTCTATTTTTGAATTTCAGCTTTTCTGTTTTTCTTTGATTGAGATACCTAATAAAGCAAAACCCAGTTCCTTTAATTAAGAACTGGGTTTCTATTTTTCTTATATCTAAACGATCCTTTATTTAAATTGATCTATTCTGCTACGATGAATCGTACGGCTCCCTTATCTCCCTCCTTCGAAAAGAAATAAGTACCTGCAGGCAAATCAGATATATCCATACGCAAGGTATTCCAAGCCTCTTCTGCTGATAAGTTTAGTCGCTTAACCGCTTGCCCCAATACATCTGTCACTGTCAACATAACGTCGCCAGCTTCTGCTGTATGGAATTTCACATTTAGCAAGCCGGCATCTGCAGCAATTGGATTTGGATACAATACAATCCCAGAACCCCCTTTACAATCTTCCTTCAGATAGACCACATTGGAATATTCAAAAGTACCATCAAGATCTACCATTTTCAATCGGTAGTAATTGTGTGTAGCGGTTTGTTTATCTAAGTATTGATAGGCATTACCAATTGTACTGGTTCCTCCTCCTTTCACCTCCACTATTTTTTCATAAGCTGCATCTGTCTTTCTTTCTAATTCATAGTGACTAAAGTTTAATTCTGATTCCGACCTCCAATTAAGAATATTGTTACAGCCATCTACTCGGCCGGTAAAGCTACTTAACTCCACAGGGAGCGCTACTCGATTTATATGAATCATTGCAGTTCCCCCACCTCCAGAAAAACCAGTAACTCCATCAAACTGAATGTGATTCCTACTATTTTCTGCTCCCGCTGAAATCGCAGTGTTATTACCATTCGAATCACTTGCTGCTGCTCGAGAACTTGTCATATCAAACGGAGACAACACAGCGTTCGCAGAATTGATATCCGCATCGGGATCAAAGGCTGGTTTATTGAACCACTCCACCATTGTTTCATCTGGTTGAGATGACGTTCCCCAGCTAGTCGCTTGTGCTTTTGCTGCATCTAGCATCTGCTTATATTCATTTGGTGGAAAGTAGAAACGGATGTTTACAGGATTAGTCAATGCCGCATCGCCTACTGTCTTGATGTGCCAATCACGAACCATTACGAAAGTCGCATCAGCGGCATCAGCTACGTGGCGATCTGTTGCATCGTCATCCACTCGTACTTCAACGTACTCAATCTCTGTTGTATTCGATCCATGCTCAATGGCAAATAAATATTCATTAGGATCTAATGGGTTGTAGTAGTATCTCCAATTGCCAGATTCGCAGTAAGTCCAGGAACGAATGGAACCGTTCTTCTGAGTCATTTTCGCGTGTGTCGTTGCGGAGTTGTCATCCACAAAGTAATCAGTTGTTTGATCGGCCATTGGATCTGTTGCATCAGCAGTCATTGCATAGTCAACTTTTGGCAGGGAACAATTCAGGCTGTATCCGAAATCAAAAGCTGCTTCTACTGTTTCTGTTCCAACAGCTACTTTGACACTTACATCATTTTGACCTTGAGTCAGAACAGCTACCTGGCCAATATGCGTATCCGAATCCAATTTGTCATCAACACCAGAATCTGCAGTAGATTCTACATAGGCAGCATCCATATCTGCATCTGGCAAGGTGACTATTATTTCATAATCCGGTGTCGTTCCCGTTCCATTATAATCTTCATCCAACAACAACCCTTTAAAGGAGTAACTTCCATCAAAATCACTGATTCGTACTACTGTCAGGTCAACTGTACCATCATTGTTATAATCTATTTCTAAATCAATCTGAGCGCCTGGCAATCCAGGTTCATCTGCCTCTTGTAGGTTATTGCCATTGTAATCAATCCATATTTTATTACCTAAGGCTGCTCCTTCTCTGTAATACCCAAAATCAAGGCCTGTAATATCGGAACCACTCACAGTCACCATCTTTGGATCTGTTTCACTATCTACTCCGATGCTGTGCCAGTAATCTTGTAAGGCCTTATCTGTAGATTCCACTTCAACAGTGTAGTCCCCATCAGCTACTTGCGTAAAACTGTAGGTTCCTGTCGAAGAAGTCATTGTCGTTGCAATTACATTGTTATCAGAATCTAACAGATATAAAGTTACAGCTTCCATACGATTTAATTCTACTCCATCTAGCGTTCCATCTGCCGACTCGTCTTCCCAAATTGTTCCTGAAATCGTTTGTGCAGTTGTAGCTTTGTAACCAAAATCTTTTGTCAGATTGCTGGCAGCTGCTGCTAAAGCAAAACTAGTGGTCGTATTTGTCCCCGGCGAATTTCCGTCAGGGTCAACAGCGTTTTCCATACCTGCAGGTAAAGAGGCGGTTACCACATTTACTTTATAATTTGCGGCATCCAAGTTTCCGAAATAATACATTCCGTTTTCGTTGGTTTTTGTTGTCGCCAACACTTCATCTGTATTTCCATCTACCAATGCTATTTCAACTCCTTCAATTCCAGCTTCCCCCGCGTCGTAATCTCCTCCACCGTCCTCATCTCTGAAGACCATGTCTCCAATGAAAGACTTTGTACTAGTGTGTCCATCAGGTACGTAACCAAAGTTTTGAACCAAGTTATCAGCTGCTGCTAAAGCTACTCCACTGTAACCATCATTTGCACCTTCTGGATCTACCGTGTTCGTCAAATCATTAATGATATTATTTACGTCCGTAACAACTACCACATAATCTCCCGCCGGAAGATCAGCAAACAAATAACTTCCATCCGCCACAGTAGTAGTCGTTGCCACCGCTCTTTCATTGTCATCCCAATCTTTATCGCCATTCGTATCAACGATCAAGGCAACGGTCACACCAGCCAGTGGCAGATCATTTGAACTGTTGTAACTACCATCTCCATCCACATCCACAAAAATGGTACTTCCGATGTCTGCTGGATTAGAAGCGTGATTGTAACCAAAGTCCCCTCCAAGCCAAACATCTCCTGGCGCCAAAACAATGGCTTCCGAAATATTATTGTTATCTCTGTCCGGGTCAGCGGTTGGCGTAGTTGTAAATCCTGCAGAGCTAAGCCCTGCTTCTACCACTTCCAGCACATAAGCACCTACTAATAAGTCGTCAAAGATATAATGCCCCTTCTCATCCGTAGTTGCCGTTTGAGCAACATTTTCGTAAGTTCCATTTCCATCTGAATCCGTCAATAAATTAACAGTGATGTTTGGAATACCTCGTTCGCCTGGATCTTGTCTGCCGTCTCCGTTGGCATCATTCCAAATTCGATCTCCGATTGCTCCAAGCGCTGTAGCAGGGCTTGGATTGTCCGTATCGGCCTTGGTTGCATAGTTGTATCCGAAGTCAGCGCTTACATATTCATCTCCTGAAGTAATGGTTACCACTGCTTCCATATTTGGAGAAGTCGTCCCACTGTCTTCATCAAAAATGGCATTTAATCCTGTTGGTACATTCGACAATACTTTTACGGTATAGCTACCAGGCGTAAGTCCTCTGAACAAATAACCTCCGTTAGCATCCGTAATGGTCGTTGGACAATCCGAACTACTTGTACAAATTCCGTTTTGTAACTCTACTACAACTCCGGGAACACCTCGTTCACCAGCATCTTGCACGCCATCACTGTTTTCATCCAACCAAATTCGGTTACCGATAACCGCCGCAGGAACCAATCCGAAGTCGTAACTAGCCATCACATTTTCTGTATTCGGATCTACTGCTTTATCTATATTTGTAACACCCTGAAGTGGGGCAGCTACCACACCTAAAGGGTCATCTGAATCTTCTTTGTCGTTTGCATTTGCATTTACGTCAGTAGTTGTATTCGCAAATCCGTTTGGTGCCACCACAGAAATTCGGTAAGTCGGTGTCGTTCCGGTTCCAATATAATCTTCATCTAATAATAATTTTTCAAAACGATAAACTCCTTCGGCCTCCGTCATAGTCGCCACTGTAGCATCGTAAGTAACATCCGAATTAAAATCGATTTCCAACAATACCGTTACACCTGGAATTCCTTCTTCTCCATTATTTTGAATTCCATTGAAATTTGTATCGTTCCATACTACGTTGCCTAAAGCTGCTGCTTCTTTGTAGTAACCGAAATCTACGTCTGTCAAATCACTAGTTGTTAGCGTTACTTGTATTGGATCAGATTCGCTGTCTGTTCCTATGGTATGCCAATGACCAAGTAGCGCATCATCCGTGCTTTCTACCTGAATGGTATAAGTTCCGGCGGACAACTGTGTAAAAGAATAATTACCGAATGGGTCTGTTTGGGTTGTTGCTACTATGTTTCCTTCAGCATCTAGTAAGTATAGTGTTACATTTTCGAAACGATTGATTTCTTCTGCGTCTAAAGTACCATCTGCTGTAGCGTCTTCCCAGATCGTTCCGGCGATACTTCTTGGAGTGGTGGCTTTGTAGCCAAAATCTTTTGTCAGGTTACGATCACCAGCAGCCAAAGTAAAGGTTGTACTTTCCTCACTAGCAGGTGCGCCACCATCTGGATCAGAGCTGACTTCTAAGCCAGCAGGTACAGAAGCCGTTTCTACAGATACTTTGTAAAACCCAGCATCTAAATTTCCAAAGGCATAAAATCCATTTTCGTTGGTAACAGTGGTAAAGTATTCTGATAAAGTTCCGTATCCATCATCAAGAGGACGATTAGTCGAGTTCACGCTATTATCTCCATTAACATCTACTCGACTATTCTTAATTGTAAAACCTAGAAAGGTACCATCGTCATCTGAGTCTGTGTCTCCATCTCCGTCAATATCTACCCGTCCGTTGTTAATATAGACCCCTTCTAGGAATCCGTCATCATCATTGTTATTAATGATTCCATCCCCATTTAAGTCTATATAAGAATCGATAATTTCTATTTGTGGATCCAACCTCATCTCCACTCCTTCTATTCCTGTTTCTCCTGTGTTGAAGGCTCCATTTCCATTCAAATCCAAAAAGACAAAGTCTCCTAAGAAAGCGTCAGTAGCCGAATGTCCAGCCGGAGCATATCCAAAATTTTGAACTAAATTATCCGTAGTTGTTAGGCTAACACCACTTTGATTGTCATTCGGGCCTTCCGGATCTACAGAATTAGCTAAGTCGTTAATGATATTATTCATATCTGTAACCACTACTACGTAATCACCTGTCGGTAAATCTGAGAATAAATAGGTTCCATCAGCAGCTGTAACAGTTGTAGCAACCACTTGCTCTCCATCATCCCAAACTCCGTCGCCATCTGTATCTGCAATCAAAGCCACGGTAACACCTGCTATCGGCGAATCATTGGCCACGTTATAATCACCACTTCCGTCAACGTCTACAAATACTTGAGATCCGATATCGGCAGGATCGCCAGTACTATTGTATCCAAAATCACCACCTAGCCATACATCTCCAGGAGCTAAGACCAGTACTCTCGTAGTATTATTGTTATCTCCATCTGGTTCTTTTGTCGGTGTAGTATTGAATCCAGCAGAATTAATATTCGCAGTTGTTACTTCTATTTTGTACCCCCCTGCGCTTAAGTCATCGAAAATATAATATCCATATTCGTCCGTTGTAGTAGTTGCCAATACGTTTTCGTAACGCCCATCCTGATTGGCATCAGAAAGTAAATTTATTGTTACGTTTGAAATACCTCTTTCGCCAACATCCTGAATTCCATTTCCGTTAGCATCGTTCCAAACTCGGTCTCCGATAGCACCCAATTCATTCATCGTTGTTGGGTTATCGGTATCTGTTTTTGATGAGTAGTTGTAAGCAAAATCTGCAGTAACATATTCATCGTTTGCCGTTACCGTTACGCTTGCCTCCATATTCGGAGAAGTCGTTCCACTGTCTTCATCAAAAATGGCGTTTAATCCCGCTGGTACATTCGATAATACTTTTACCGTGTAGCTTCCTGCTTTTACATTTCGAAAAAGGTAACCACCATTGGCATCTGTAATTGTTGTTTTACAGTCAGCACCTGAGGTACAAGCTCCATCCTGCAATTCCATAACTACTCCAGGTACTCCTCTTTCACCAGCGTCTTGTATACCATTTCCATCTTCATCCAACCAAACTCGGTTACCAACAACTGCCTTTTGGCAGACATCAATAACCAGTGGACAAGACATATCTGAACAGGCCCAGGATTCTGTTACACTAACGCCTATAATGTCGTCTCCTAAGTCACAGTTCTGCAAGGTTGCTGCATTTTCGTAGGTAAAAATGTACACAAAATAAGTTCCTAAAGGCTGGGGTAAAAAACTGGCTTCATCGGCTACCTCAATAATATCCCCTTCATCGTTGGTCAAGATATATTTTATGGTAGCTCCAGTTGTATTTCCACCAACTTCTGCAAAGGTTATATTTTCAATAGTAGAAAAATCGCATCCCGGAGTACAGCTATTTGGTGCACAAGGATTGCCATCGTCTGTATCCGTATTTGCTCCTACTCCATCACAATCAAAATCGACAGAACAAGTTTCTGGTGCCACCGCGGTTCCAGAAATAGTTAACCCAGAAGCAACATCTGTAATTGTAAAAGACAAATCACCCGAGATGATGGAAAAACCGGCGCCTCCATTATCTATCGTTGTTGGAGAGCCATAACTTAATCCAGTTGCGGTAACATCACCAGAAACATTATAAGTAGCTCCCAATGCTGTTCCGGTAGGGTTCAAATCAAAGGTGTAAGTATCGTCATTAGGATTCGCAGATGTTCCTTGATTATTACAAGCACTCACTGACAAACCAGTTGTTAAAAGCTCCGAACAAGGGTAAGGATTATTTATCGTTACTACATCGGAACAGTTTGTATTTACTTCATCTGTTATTGTAACGTCTATTGTTGCAGGTGTACCTGCGCTAAAATCTCCTGAATTTATGGTCAGGGTAAATTCGGTCTCTTCGTTATAAATTCCTTCAACTGGAGACAAGGTAAATCCTGTAGGGACTGAAACCGTGTAATTAATGTTAGGAACACCAACTGGCACGTTGGATACGGGGTTCAAGGTGAAAGTAATTTGACTATTACTTCCTCCGCAATTTACTCCGCTCAATCCTCCGCCAGAAATCGTTAACATTTCAAAGGAGGTATTATCAAGCAACATTCCACAGGTTGCATCTTTATCGTTTGATATATATATTCTTTTACCAGCGCCTTCTGTATTTGTCGGCATTTGAGGAGTCACACCACCAGCACTTACCCAAGATGATCCTACGTCAGTCCAATCAACGGCAGTGAAAAAACTTGTCCCGGAAACAATGTTTCCTGAAGCGTTATACAGTGTTGTTAAATCTGGGAAATCATGTTCTACTCTCGGACCAGCTTCTCCAGTTCCTCCACCAGGTACATCTTGATTGAAAGGGATGAAATCGAGTTTTACAACATATCTTGCTGCATAATATTGATCTACTGCACAAGAGGTAGACGTAGTATATGTCAAAGCATTTCCTACACACTGATTAAAGGTTGGGCTGCTCGCAAAATCTCTAAGATACATAAACTGATTTCCCTCTGATGCTCTACTTGCATCTTCAATCACATACATATCCGCAAAATTATTAGAACCATCCAGATAATCCCATTCAGCTACATCTCTAAGTTCTGAGTTATCTATAGTTGTAACTGTAGCATTTGGAAATCGCTCATCGGCAGTGATCCCATTTTCAAATCCGGCATTCAGAAATACATTTCCCGGACAACAAGCTGCCTGTGAGAATATATTGTTAGAAAATAAAAAACTCAATAGTAAAAAGGAGAGACTGCGCTTATAAGTACTAAGAAAGGAGCGAATACTTTTTTTATTTTTATGAAAAAACATATTACTATTATTAAAATTTCAGCTAATGAATGTATTGTTAGTTTCATTTGGTAAAAACTCAAAAAAGAACTAATTCTTTTGCGGTGTAGGTGCCGCAATAGAACAAGTTGCGCAGGCAGCCGGCGCTAAAACCGTCTCCACTAAAGCACAACTTCCCGAATTATCATCTGTAATCGTTATATTCAAATCCCCACCAGTCATCAAAAAACCAGCACCTCCGTTGTCAAATGTAGTGACCACTCCGTAGCTAATCCCAGCAGCAGTGACATCTCCAGATACACTATAAGTAGAAGCCAATATAGTTCCTGTAGGATTCAGAGAAAAAGTAAACGTATCATCAGCAGTATTTCCAATTGTACCCTCATTGTTACAACTGCTTACCAATAAATTAGCGTTGGTCATATCACAACAAGTAGCTCCTCCCCCCGATACTTCAAACTCTATAATAGTCCCAGCTGAGGAAGCTGTCGTTCCATTATTAACCATTACTTCGACACCAGCAGATTCAACACTTACTAAGTTGTTTACTCCTCCCCAACCGTCGTTCTGGTTATCGAATGTTCTTACATAATAGCCCAAGCCATTTGGCAAACAGCCCAAATCTAAAGTAGTGTTATAAGCACCTCCTCCTATCCCAGTATAACAAGAGGCAGGGTTACAAATAGTTCCTAAAAGGTTATCTGAGGGATCGTAAATTTCTACCTTATATTCGGCAGAATTTGAAGGCCAGGCAACCGTTACCGTTACTGCAGAAGGCCCTGTTAGCATTGCAGCAGAGCTGGCAGCGGGAACGGTCATTTCAACAGCTTTCACTGTTGTGCAATCTTCGGAAGGAGTAGAAAGAGATAAGGAGCCAAGAATTATGGCTAGGTAGATTCCCCAGTTGAGACTGAAGTAGTGTTTCGGATTCATATCGTATTTTTAGAATTTAAAATGTTCGTTCTTTGGAGGGGAATATTACTAATTGAATCAAGCTAACGTGATTACGAAAACCTCTTTTCGTTTAATAATACCTGGGGGGAAGGCAACAATAGCTAAGAAAAAGTTTTTGTATTTGATGGGTAAGGATTGAATTCTTACTATGTCACGAATTCGTATAGACTAAGTCAAATAGAATGCCACTGTTATATGATTAAGAAATATTTAATATAAATCAACTGTTTCAAGACCAGTATGTGACAGGCTATTAGGATTTTGATAATTTAAGAAACGGTGGTTGTTGGGCTACACTCCAAATAAAAAGGGTAGATCGACTTCCCTCAACATGTTGCTCCCGCAAATGCTAAGTAAAGTCGACCTACCCAATCGATTCAAAGAAAGATTATCTAATCTATTCTTGAACTATAAAACTAGAAGCGCCTTTTGCTCCTTTTATCTTTACGAAATAAGTACCCACTGGAAGATCAGAAACATCCATTCTAATCGTGTTCCAAAATCCATTGGCAGAAACATTTAACCGTTTGACTACCTGCCCCAATGCATCTGTGACATCAAAAATCACATCACTTTCTTCCGCTAAATAGAACTTCACATTGAGTAATCCCTGATCAACATTAATAGGATTTGGATATAAAGTCAAGCCAAACGAATCTTCACAATCTGTTTTCACATGTACAACGGGTGAGTATTCAAAAGTACCATCCAAATCAATCATCTTCATACGATAATAATTATTTGCTTTTGCATTTTTATCTTCATATTGATAGGTTTGGCTCAAGGTTAAACCACCTCTTCCTTTTACTTCTTCTATTTTTTCATAAGCACCATCAGCTCTTCTCTCTATTTCATAATGACTGAAAGATTCTTCCGTCTCTGCCGTCCAGGTCAATGTAACATTACAACCACTGGCCACTCCAACAAATCGACTCAATTCTACTGGAAGCGCCTCTTCATCTAAATGAATCATAGCCGTTCCCCCACCTCCGGAGAACCCAGTAACACCATCAAACTGAATGTGGTTTTTGCTATTTTCCACACCAGTTGTAATATTCGTGTTATTCCCAGCAGCATCAGAAGCTGCTACTCGAGAACTTGTCATATCAAAAGAAGATAAGGCCGCATTCGAACTCGTTATGTCAAGGTCAGGATCGAAACTTGGTTTGTTAAACCATTGTACCATTGCTTCTGTCGGCTGAACGGGTGTCCCCCAAGTTTTTGCCTGTGCTTTTGCAGCATCCAACATCTGCTTATATTCATTTGGCGGGAAGTAGAATCGGATGTTGACCGGGCCTGTCAATGCCGCATCTCCTTCTGTTTTAATATGCCAATCACGAACCATTACAAAGGTAGCGTCTGCTCCACTAGTAAGGTATCTGTCCGTCGCATTGTCATCCACTCGTACTTCTATATACTCGATTTCCGTGGTATTCGTACCATGCTCAATAGCAAACAAAAACTCATCTGGATCAAGTGGGTTGTAGTAGTATCTCCAATCTCCTGATTCACAATAAGTCCAGGACCTGATAGATCCGTTTTTCTGTGTTTTTGCTTTATGAATGGTGACAGAAGTAGAATCTACAAAATGATCGGTGGTCTGTGCGGCACCTGCATCAGAAGCATCTGCCGTCATCGCATAATCAACTTTAGGGACGGTACAATTCAAGCTATATCCAAAATCAAAAGCTGCTTCGATCGTTTCTGTTCCTGCGTCTGTTTTCACAGACACATCTTTTTGGCCTTGTACTAAAGTGGCAATTTGACCGATATGCGTATCTGAATCTAATTTATCATTTCCACCCGTATTGGCAGTTGATTCTACATAAATCGCATCCATATCTGCATCTGGCAAGGTGACTACAATTTCGAAATCTGGTGAGCTTCCAGTTCCATTATAATCTTCATCTAACAATAATCCTTTAAAGGAATAATTCCCATTAATATCACTCTGACGAACAACAAACACATCTGCTGTAGCATCATCATTATAGTCTATTTCCAATGTAATTCTAGCACCCGGCAAACCTGGTTCATTGCTATCTTGGACATTATCTCCATCGTAATCAATCCAGATTTTATTTCCTAAAGCTGCACCAATTATATGGTAACCAAAATCAACATCTGGCACATCTGCTCCTGAAATAGTAGCACTATATGGATCGGCTTGATTGTCTGTTCCTCCAGTTGTTAAACTGTGCCAATAGCCATTCAAGTCTGCTGTATTGGTATTGACCTTAACCACATAATTACCATCTGGCAAACCTTGGAATTCGTAATAACCAGAAGCATTCGTAGCTGCTGTATTTATAATATTTCCATCTGTATCGTATAAAGAAACGCTGATATTTTCTAAAGCTGTTCCACTTTCGTCTTCGTTTCCGTCTGCATTACTATCTTCCCAAATCGTCCCAGACAAAGTGTGCGCAGTACCAGCTTTGTAACCAAAGTCCTGTCCTAAATTAATAGCGGCGGCTGTCATTGTAATGGTTCCTGATTTATAAGCATCGCCACTTCCATCGGGGTCTACACTATTCGTTAATCCTGTTGGTAAGGTTGATTCATCTAATACGACTTCATAATTCCCTGCATTCAAATTTCCAAAATAGTATCGACCATTCTCATCTGTTACGGTACTTGACAATGCACGGCCACTAATCGGATCTTCCAAACGAAGTGTTACACCTTCAATTCCTGGTTCTCCTGCTGTGTAGTTATTATCGCCGTTCACATCAAGAAAGACAAGATCTCCGATCAAGCCTTTTGTAGCAGAGTGTCCATCTGGTGCGAATCCAAAATTTTCTAACAATTGATCTGCGCCAGCTACTGTAACAACAGATTCTCTAGCTGTTCCTCCATCTGGATCACCACTTTCACTCAGGTTATTCAAGACGTTTTCTGTATCGGTGATAAGTACTTTGTAACTTCCGTCAACCAAGCCAACAAAACTGTAAGCACCAGATTCGTTTGTTTTAGTTGTTGCAATTATATCCCCACTCCCATCTTCTAAGGCAAGGGTTACATTTGCGACTCCTGTTTCTGTATTAAAGGTTTCGTTTCCATTTTCATCTAAATACACCGTACTTCCAATTGTATAGCTGGTTGTTGGTTCATAACCAAAATTTAGATTTAAATATACATCGCCTGGCGCAAGTACGATCGCCTCTGATTCATTATCCGCATCGCCATCAGGATCGCCAGTAGGTGTTTTATTATATGCTCCAGGCAAAGAAGAATCATCTACTCGAATAATATAGCCCAAGGCTGGTAAGTCATCAAAAACATAATTCCCTGCGGCATCTGTTGTCGTACTAATACTCGTGTAAGTATATTCTCCATCACCGTCTGCATCGGTCCACAATTCGAGTG
>CAZDTI010000274.1:0-11834 GCA_964508085.1 uncultured Saprospiraceae bacterium
GCTGTTTATCCGGCCCCAATTTAGCCCGTGAGATCATGGTAGGCCAACCTACTGTCACGGTTATTGCCAGTAAGTTTTCTGAGGTGATTAAAAAAGGGAGGAATGCACTGGATAGCGCACAATTTCATGTATTTGGAACGCATGATTTATTAGGTGCTGAGCTGGCTGGAGCGCTGAAAAATGCGATAGCAATTGGTTCGGGAATACTTGGAGGTCTTGGAATGGGTAAAAACATTCAGGCTTTATTGTTAACTAGAGGTTTGATGGAAATGATATATTTTGGAAAGGCATTAGGGGCAAAAAGTACGGCCTTTGTTGGGACTGCTGGTATTGGTGATTTGATTGCAACGGCTACTAGTGAGGATTCCAGGAATTATAGCTTTGGGAAACGATTGGCTACTGGAGAATCACTGGAGAGCATCCAAAAAAATATGCCTGAATTGGCGGAGGGCGTGCGTACGATTGCTATTACCAATCAATTGGCGAAGATTTATAAATTACATGCTCCGATTACGACGACCTTGTATAAGGTTGTTTTTGAGGGGCTTGATATTGAGAAGGCGATGGGGTATTTGATGAGTTATCCTTATGATGTGGATGTGAATTTTATTTAAGAAGGTTTTATTTTTATTATCAACTTTTTTTTGAAGTAAGACTTTTGGAGGGCCTTCGGCGACCTACTTTTTCCTCTTAATATAATTTTAAACAATGCGCAAAGTAAACATAGAAAAAACAAACCGAATCCTTGATGACTTTTTCAAAGTAGATGAGGCTTATTTACAATTTGAAAAAATGGATGGGGAAATGAGCGAAACGGTTCGTCGGCTGAATTTTGAGCGGGGAGATGGCGTTGCTGCGCTGGTTTTTAATGAGGATACTGACAAGATTATTTTGATTCGCCAATTTCGATATGCTACCCATACCAAAGGAGAAAGCTGGGTGATAGAAACTGTGGCAGGAATGAAAGGAGCGGAGGAAGACCCGGAGGAAGCCATCATTCGGGAGATTGAGGAAGAGATTGGATATGCAAATGCACAACTAACGCCCATCAATAATTTCTTTGTATCTCCGGGCGGGACTTCGGAACGTATTTATTTATACTACGCTGTGGTGAATAATATTCATAAGGTGAATGAAGGTGGTGGTTTGGCTTCTGAAGCTGAGGATATTCAAATTTTGGAATACTACTATGAAGAATTAATGGAGCTGATGGAGAATGATGTAATTACGGATGCAAAGACCTTGATTGCTTTGCTTTGGTTGGAGAATTTGATTTTGAAGCAGTAGATGCCCTTCAGTATGCAGATGTCTAATGAAATTGGGAAACCCCATCTCCTCATCCCCCCTCCTCAAAATTGGAAAAATAGAAAATCAGTCGTACATTTATCCTGCAAGCCCTGGTAGAAATTTACTGACTAAACAAACCAATGAAACATGACTTTAAAAAAAGTATGTGGCTTTGCCCTGCTCCTCTGTATATTTCTTTCTACTCGTCTCACCGCCCAGTCCTCCATTTATCAGGATGCGAAAACCTTGGCTACTTTAGCTGAAAAAAATGCCCTTCCTATCCTGCGTTTTGAAAAAATTAACACTGGCTACAACAGACATCACGAATATAATTATGTTTTCAAAAGGGGATATAATAAAGTGACTGTTTTTTCTACGCTGCTTCTTAATGAAAGTGTTCCAAGCTATCAACTTCCTTCCTTTGGTAACTATTCTTTCAATCTTTCCGATCAGGATACCCTTCAAATAGTACTGGCGGATACTACCCTTTTAGTAAGTGGAATGTATCAGGAATTAAATGACAGCATTTTCCTAACAACCGTGGCGGAAATTGATTTTGACTCCGATGGTATCCGTTTGTATTCGGAAAATGTTGCTTTATATTATGATTCGAAAAGCAATTCGGAGAAGTCTTGTGATATTGTTTTGGAAGTTGAACATCGAAAAAAGTTACTCATCGAATGGGGATATGATTTTCAGAAAATAATGGATTATATCAACACACATTCCAGCTTTTTGGTCGAAAGTAGCTTAGATCTGCCTTCCTATGAAAAGGCAAATGTGCTTTATCGATCTAATCCATTTTTTGGTGCTCTGATGGAGAAAAAACAGTTTGCTTTGCCATCTACTGATCGTTATTTCGTGTCCAAGTTGACAATGGGCAATTACTATGGTTCCAATTCTGTTTTTAGCAATTTGATTAAAAATTATGAATGGCATCAATTGCTTTATGGCGACTCAACATTAGAATTACAAAAACAAGTTTCTTACAAAGAGGTGATAGGAAATTACCGAACACCTGTGGTTACAGCCAGAAGTGAATTGATAGATGCAACCGCTCAGATTAACGAATCCACTCAAAATAGAAATTTATTGGATGCCCAAACCGTAGCTGTTGGTCTCTCTGATTTTATAGCCGAGCGGGCACAAGAAGAATTGAATCTGACTTTTTTTACGCGCTTTAAAGAAAACCTGTCAAATCCTTCTGAGCTGACTGTCCTTTTTCCAGAAACGAAAAAGTTACTGTATCAGTTTGAAATTTCCAATTATAAAACGTTGCTCTCCAACGCCAGAGAAGCTTTCACGGTAGACCTCGACAATCTGGGACTGCACTTCCCCGATGTATTGGAGCTTCCCCAATATAGAGCTGCTTTGTACAATTCCCCAGAGGTTTACAATGTCTCTTTGATTTATTCCATTGCCAATTTGGCCTACAAAGAAACTCCCGTAGAAGACATTCTTTTGTATAGTTTTCAAAAATTACAGAATCGCGATCTGAACCTTTCGAAGGACATTAACCTCACACTTGCAGAAAATATTCTACAAGCTAAGCCCTCAGTTGTTTCGAGTTCGAATAAGAAAAAACTGATTCCTAAAAGAGTAAGACCAGGATCTGAAATACCATTGTTAGAAAACCATATGAAAAGCTATACTTCTAATTTAAAGCGCATTAATAGTGACATCTCATCCGCTTTTGAAGATTTAAGAAGCATATTGGACGCCTTAAGAAGCATATATCCAACTTCTGCTCCGGCTCTGACTTATAATAGTATTGACGCACCCGCTTCTGGAGTTGTGGAAATACCTTCTGCTCCTGTTGATTTAAATGCCAATACTTTAGGTGATTTATTGTTTGATATCGATGAGGAGCGAAGCAGAATGTGGTATGATTTCGCAAGAGGAATCTTTGGAAAAAGTGGTCAATTGCCCTACAATGACAGAGTCGTTTATTCTGGTGAAAACAGCATTCAACTTTACGAGGATTTCCTTGATGCCAATCTTCATGGAAAAGAATACTACAATGATCTTTTGAAACATCCGGACTTGGAAGATTATGAACGTTACTTCAAAGATGGCCCCATAGCAAAAACACAATCATTGGCTCGTGGCATTTCAATTTGTCGTCGTTTACTAGACTTGGATTCTGAAAGTTTTTTGTTAGAGAAATTAGATGCCTTATCCGTACTTACGGACGAAATAGAAGCGGTTCATAAAAATTTAGAATATGTAAATTTAAAGGAAAAAGCTACGGAAATTCAGTTGTCTACTTTTGTAAAAAGAGCAAAACTAATCAGAGGAGCTATAGAGGAAGAAACTTTCTTTTGGGAAAGAACTTTACAACAAAATAAGTCGGATCATCAAATTGCTGCCTTGTATCACCTCAAGGGAATATTGGAAAACAATGAAACCATCAATAACTTAATTTTGCTGCACAATAATTTTCAAGCAGCAAAAGAAAAAGAAGAACCTTTTGATCTTAATGAAAATGTAAAAACTCTTTTTAATGGCGGTAGTATTCAAATGATTTTAAAAGATGCAGAGGATCAACTCAACGTCATCAAAGAACATTTAAAAGACAAATACAAGCAATTAGTCCTTTTGAATGCGGATCTGCCATTTGATGAAGCATTGGATGAAAAGAAGAAAAATTACCTAAGTCATTTTGAAACGAAACAAGAATTTCGACTGAGAGAGCGTACCATCGAATCTAATTTTCAACAGGATCGGGAAGAGCTGCCGCAAAAAATATTTACAAAAAAAGAGAATGATGTGGCTTACCAAAATTTACGAGAGGAAATAAATCGCCTGGAACAAATTATTGAAGAATTAGTAAAAGACGAAACAAAGATAGACTCTTTCAATACAACATTGGAGGCTTTGACAAAATTAAGAAATGAACGACTCGATATTGATGCAACTTTTGTTAAAGAACAGATTAGATTGAGAGAAGAATTAGGAAAAACAAAAAACGAACAGTTGGCTGCCATAAAACTAGAGGAGTCCAAGCGAGATAGTAGCTTTTTCATCCACTCCGATACCTTTCCTCCCAGCAATGAATTGATAGGAGATCACTATCATTTCATAAACGATAATAGTTGTTACGTTGCTTATATTTTGGCAGGGCGAGAAGCAGATGGTGGAGGTGTCAGTGAGTTCATTTCCTATCCCTATATTCAACTTCAGAACAGTTTATCGAACATTCGAAGACAAGTAGATAGCGCTCAAATAAATAAAACGTTGGCCATTCAGCACCTCACCAATTTGGAAGCGGACCATTGTCAATCCCTAGTAGATGCAAAAGTCAATGCAAAAAACTTAGCCAAAAGTCTGGAAGTCGCCATTCACCTGATGTTCGCTTTTCGGGATTATGAAGGTGTTGATTCTACTTTGTTTTACAACGATACCACTCAACTGAAAATCACCACCAACCAGGTAGATTCTACCACTGGGGTTGTCATGGCTTTGGCGGTGATCGACACTTTCCGTGTAAATGCAAAACCAATTATAGAAATTGAAAAGGACAAAAAACGAAGCCAATGGATCGGCAGAGATAAGTTTAAAAAGATGCAGAACAATGAGGTGGAGTGGAACTTCTTTCTGGGTTTGTTGTATGAACGCCTGAATGCAATTGAAGATGTTCCTCAATTTTCTTCAGAGGGCGTTGCTTTATTGGCGACCAAGTTTCTAGAGATTACTAACAATATGGCTACACACCGCACCAATCTTAGAATAAAAAAAGCCAATTCCCCCGAACGCGTTTCCTTCAAAGATTATTACCCCTTCATTCGCTCTACCGTGGATATGTTCAACACCGTTTTGCAGACCCAAAGTATCGGTGACAGCAGTTTGATCAAAGCCATGCCAGCACTGGAAAACATTCCCAAAATTTCAGATGACGCTTTGTCTTTATATGAAAATATTTATGTCAAAGAATACAGTGGCGCCATTTTGAATGCTATGGGTTTGTTGAATACCATCACTTCTGGTAGATTGAATGACAAAGAAAAACGACAATCTTCCAGAGCCATTAATGCCGTTTTCACCTATGGCACATTCATGGCGAACATGATAGATGCACAATCATCGGATCAGGTGAAAACGATTTTGAAGTCGGCGACTTTGCCTCCGGGTAGTTCTCGGATAAAAAGGGAGACAACAAGTAGTCTGACCATCAATTCTTATTTGGGCGCAGCGGTCGGAAGAGATGTCTTGATTGATGCACCGAATGGCGTGGAGCGATCTTCGTATGGTGGTTCGCTATCTGTACCAATTGGTTTTACCTATAGTATTAGCCCCAATTGGATTAAGAACAACAGCTCCGTTAGCTTGTTTGTTCCGCTAATAGATTTAGGAGCAGTTACGGCTTATCGTCAAAATCCCAAAAGTGATGATTATTCGATAGAGGCTTTGCCTGAATTGAAATGGAGAAACTTATTCTCTCCTGGTTTATTTGCAGTTTATAACTTTGCTAACAATCCTTTTTCATTGGGTGTTGGCGGGCAATATGGGCCTCAATTGCGAGAGATAAAACTGGAGACGGGAGATCCCGTGTCGGTTAATTCCTTCCGCTTTCCAATGGTGTTTTTTAATATTGATGTTCCGTTTTTTAATTTGCATACGGGGGCGAAGAAGATAGTGGTGCGTTGAGGTGTTTTCATTTTCTCTTAAGGTTTATTAGTTTCCACTTTTTGCTAAACTTGTTAATTGCCTTGGAGGTAGATTTCTCGATTCCGCTGTGCTTCACTCGAAATACGAAAAGGGAGTATGGCCTCCTGATCCTTCGACTCACTTTGCTCGCTCAGGATGACAGGAGTTAAATAGCTACATTATTGCACTTTTATTAACTTTCACATTTTAACTAAACGAAAAACCACCACTTCCTCGGCTCCTTTTAGTTGCAATAGGTATAAACCTGGTTCGAAATCATTTAATTCTAAGGATACTTCTTTGTCAAAAAACAATATCTCTTTCATCAATACCCTACCCTGCACATCGATCAAACTTATTTCTAAATCGCCACTAAAATGCGTTGCTGAAATGGTCAGCTGATCTCCTACTGGATTTGGGAAAATAGCCCAATTACTTTTTCCTATATCTGTTGTTGAAGATGGACCTACCTCTATGGTTAATGTAATCGCTTCTCCTTCGCAAAAGGCGTTACTTCCTGTCAAGGTAATTTCATAGCTACCTGGCGCAGTATAGGTATGACTTGGACTTTCTAGATTAGAAGTTGGACTCCCGTCTCCAAAGTTCCATTGGTAAGTATCGGTCCCTTGAGAAGTATTAATTAAACTAATGGAAAGTCCATTAGTCTCCACATCAAAACCTAGTACGGGTGCCTCCCCTACTTCTATCAAGTTTGCATAGGTGATACTTACCCCACCAAAGCCATTTGTAGCAGCAAGTGTTGCATCATAAATACCTGGTTCACTGTAGGTTACAAATGGATTTTGCTCTGAGCTGGTAGAAGGGTTTCCTCCCGGAAACAACCAATCCCAAGCTGTTGCGAGGCCGGGTGTTTCGTCCGTATATTGGACCCCAAAAGGTACACATCCAGTGCTGACATCAGTAGAAAAATTTGGCATCAATGGTGTACCAAGAATCACAGAATCTTGATAAACAGCAGTGCCACAATCATTTTCTAACATTAATTCTACATAATAAATTCCTTCTCCAGAATAGGTGTGAATTGGTGAAACCTCCATACTAGAATTAGCATCTCCAAAACTCCACATGAAATTAGTTCCGCCAGTACTTTGATTATTGAAAGTGACTTCAAAGCCATTTATAGAAAAATCAAAATTAGGAACGGGTGCTTCGGTTACGTTTAAGGTGATGTTATTCGATTGGATTTCACCTCCACAAGTGGTATTAGCTGTGCAATAAATAATTTGACCAGAAAATGCAAAATCAATGTTATCAATCATCAACATATTGCTATTAGTTCCTGAAAACGGAGGTATTTCTGCTATTTGAGTTATACCTGTTCCGTCATTGATATACCAAGTATAAGAATCTGCCATTAGGCCAAAAAACTCTGCTTCGATCATTCCATTGTCACCAACGCAAAAAACGGTAGATGAAGATTCGATGACCAAACTTGGCGGAAGTACGGGACCAGGGCCAACAGGGAGTACTGTTAAAGCCGTTGTCAATCCTAATTCTCCTCCCACAGCTCCAAGAGACTCTCCTTCGCAGGAGGCAGCTGTATTGGTCGTAACTCCAGCGACACCTCCATTTGCGGAAGCGAATAACAATCCACTTGTGCCCAACTGATCTACATATACAGCACCTCCAGCACCTCCACCGCCTGGACCAAAGCAGCGATCTGCACCTTGATTATTTACATTACTTCCTGCAAAGCCATCTGCATTTAGATACACCTCATTTGATATGTTTTCTGCTCGAAGCCAAATAGTGCCTCCAGCACCGCCGCCACCACCACCATCTCCTCCTTCTGTCACCCCAGATCCGGTCCCTTTTGCCCATATTGCATCCATAGTTCCATTTATATCACCTGCTTGAATCATAATGATCCCCCCACCATTTCCACCGTTGGAGCCAACAGCATTATTGCTATGTCCTGCGCCACCACCGCCTCCTAAAAACAGCCTTTCTCCTTCAAAGAGATTTAACTCTTTTCCTCCAAGACCTGGAAATTCACCATCGCAACCAAAAGTAGAGGGTTCGTCATTTTCGCCACCCATTCCGCCGGTACCAGCGTGACCGCCGCCGCCACCTCCTGAGTTATGGTCGTTGCCACCACCTCCTCCATTTGCAGGAGCGCCCCTACCTGCTACATTATCTGCACTGACGTCGGTAATCCCCTCGCCTTTTAGAGCGCCTCTCCAATTGTCTGTTGGGTAACCATAATCGTTTTGATTAATCAACCAAGTACAGTTATTGCCACCCACTGTTTCTGATATTCCACCACGAAAGCCTAAACCAGACACATCAATTGGTGCATTTATCTCTAACAATCCAATTACATCAAAGGCAAGAATACCTCCAGTGGTACCATTCCAGGGTTCAGCTGTCAAGGTGTTCGTAACAATGGCATTTTCATAAACGGGGATATTAACAATTTGGATTGGATCATTGATAGGGGCAATTGTATTGACCAGCCAAGTATCCAGATAGATTTGATTGTCAATAATTTGTGAGATGATACTTCGTTCAAAAAGACCAGCTCCTCCTTGCGAAATAATTGAACCGAAGTTGGCATTATTCCCTTCATTTATCGACCCTCCTTTCATTTGAATGATCAATACCGATTCTCCTACAGTAAAAGAGGAGGCATCATCAACCGTTAAAATACTTTCACAATAGTCATGATCTAGAACAGAAGCATAGTGATTGATAATGCCTGAAATATTCGTTTGGCAAAATGCTATGCAATAGCAGCATAGAAAGTAAAGGGTAAGGGATGGCTTACACATGCAATAATGAGTTTGTTATTTTTAAAAGGAGGATGCCTGAAGTGTAAGCCAAAGGTAGCATTTTTTTACTCCTCCTTCAAACTCTGCACAGGATTTACCATAGCAGCTCGAATTGTTTGCATTCCTACTGTACACCAGGCAATTACCAATACTATTACACTAGGTAACAAGAAAAGAGACCAATCCAGATCTATTCCATAGGCAAAGCTGTCCATCCAGTTCTTTGCAATGAGGAAGCTAATCGGTAAAGAAATCAAAATAGCAGTAATGACTGTTTTGGTAAAGTCACGGGTTAGCATTCCTACAATTCCTAATATGGAAGAACCTAGCACCTTTCGAATGCCAATCTCCTTCTTCTTTCGTTCGGCGGTAAACATGGCCAAACCAAACAATCCCAGGCAAGAAATAATGATGGCAATTCCCGCGAAATAATTTGACAAGGAAGCTACTCGATTTTCAGCATCATACATTTTTTGATAATCATCATCCATGAAAGTAAACTCGAATGGAAAGCCAGAATGCGCTTTTTCGTAAGCATTCTTTATCCGCTCGATGGTGGCCATTTCTTCCCCACTGTTTATTTTTACCATTACACTTTTTCCCTCAGGGAGAAAACGAATAAATGTCGGGCTTATCTTTTTGTGTAGAGATTCATTGTGAAAATCCTTGACAACTCCTATGATCTGTAATTTCGTTTCTCCTCTACGCAAAATACTACCAACAGGGTTTTCTAAGCCCATCAATTCTACGGCGGCTTCATTGACAATCACTTTAGATTCTTCGTTAGAGAATTCTCTTGAGAAAGACCGGCCTTCTTTTAGTTCAATCCCTAAAGTCTCAATATAACCGTAGCCGACATGTGGTCTTGGTACACGATATCGAATATTAGGATCAGCACCTTCCCACTTTGGAGCAGTACCGAAATTCTTGTTTCCAACAAAACTACCCCCTTGTATATTCGTCGCATGAAGTACTCCTGGAATACGTTCCAATTGCAGAATAAAGGAGTTTATATCATTGCCTGCTTTACCCTTACTAACGAAGTTAATTATATTGTCTTTATTGTAGCCTAATTGTTTTTGCTGAATGAAGTCTATTTGTTTATTGATGATTAAGAAGCCAATAATAAAAATTACAGACATCCCAAATTGAAAAACAACAAGCCCTTTCCGTATCCATTTCTCGCCGAAAGCCATTTGAAGCTTTCCTTTTAAAACTTTTGCAGGTTCAAAACTGGAAAGATAGAAAGCCGGATAACTTCCCGCCAGTAAACCTGTGAACAACACAATACTCAGGATCGTAAAGAAGGCCTGATAGCTAATATTTAAATCTAATAGCTTTCCAGTGATTTCGTTGAATTGTGGTAGAAACAAAGAAATCAATAAGAGTGCTACAAAAAAGGAAAGGCAGACCATAATTACCGATTCTCCTAAGAACTGCAAAATCAATGCGCCTCGTGATGCTCCTGTTGCTTTTCTAACACCGACCTCCTTCATTCGTGTAGAGGCTTTTGCGGTAGAAAGGTTCATGAAATTGATACAAGCAATGATTAGCAGGAATATAGCAATCAAAGAAAACAACTTCACGTAACTTATTCGTCCTCCAGTTATTTCCCCGTTTTCGTAATTTCCATGTAAGTATACTGTTGAATATTGCTGTGCAAATATGGAGCAATTGTCTCTATATGGTTTAGAGCGAATAAGATCTGTCAGTTTTTTATTTACTTCGGCTAGATCAACTCCTTCTTTTAGAATGAAATAAGTTCTTGCTGCATCTGTACTCCAATGCCTGGATTCTTCGTATGGGTCAAGGGCGAGTTCGAAGTTTAAGATCACATCAAAGTCCTCTGTGGAATTAAGCGGAACATCTTCAAAAATCCCAGAAATGAAATAGTCTCCTTCAAAAACGTCATGTTCCCAACGTATGGTTTTTCCTACGACATTTTCCGTAGTGTTGAATATCTTTTTTGACAGCCCTTCTGAAATTACAATACCTTTCTTATCCTTCAACACCTGATCCTTATCGCCATATAAAAGAGGAAAGGAAAAAATATTGAAATAATCTTCTCCCGCAAAAATCGGCATTGCTTTTACCTCCTTTTCATTAATAGCTAATATCCCTTCTTCTGTAAAATTATACTCGTGGTTGATGGGAGTTGCATAAAGGACTTCGGGCATCGACTCCTTCATCATTTCTGCAAAATAAGCTGGAGTAATTGGGCGAGTTCGGATTCCAGATTTCCGATCGAAGTTTTGAATCACTTGATAAAGTTGAGCATCTTTTTCATGGAATTTATCTATCCGCATTTCATCATTTACCCACAGATAAATCAACAATACACAGGCCAATCCTGTCGATAAGCCAATGAGGTTGATAAGGAAAGATGTTTTGTTTCTTTTAAAATTCCTGAATGTAAGTATAATGTTATGCTTCCACATTTTTTTATTCTTTTGGGAGGTTATGGTAAATCATCATCATTTTTGGATTAGCTTAATGGATTAAATTGACACAAAAGATCATTTTTAAATTAAGTTGTCCTATTTTTGATATATACTATTATTCCAATGGCATGCCAAGTCAATAACACACTGACAATCAGCAATATACGGTTTTTTATCATTTATCATTTAGGAAATAACGTCCGAATATGAACGGTAAGTGTACGAATATGAACAGTCCTTTTTTGTTGACTTTAATACACAATTTTAATAGGGAATTGAAATGTTGTACATTCGATTAAGGGTGTTCAGAATTGATTAAGGATTAAAAATTAAGGATTAAGGATTTTGCCTTCGGGCGTAAATCAAGGTGTTTTTGTTTGGGGGTAAAATCCTTAATCCTTAATCTTAGCATCTTTAATATCCCTAATTAGAGTCGTCTCTTGAATGGTATCATAGATCAATAGTCCCTCTTTATGGTCAGATAATTGTTCCAGAAGCTGCCCGTTCTTATTCCAGATTGTACTTTGACCAACACTATTGAAGTTGTCGCAGTATCCAATACAATTGGTCATCAATATGGGAATGGAATGTTTCATCGCGGCTTTTGGAAAGTACGCCATGGCTTTTTCAATGCCGGACTGGGACTTAGCTACTGATGCCAAATAGA
>CAZDTI010000275.1:0-11805 GCA_964508085.1 uncultured Saprospiraceae bacterium
ATTCGTCACTATCAATGTGTAAGTATCCGTAATGGAAACATCTAACATTTCTGTTGTGCCGATTTCTACTGCATCCGAATTTAACCAGGAGTAACTTAAATTGCCGCCAGAGGAATTACTTCCATTTAAACTGTAAATCGTATTTACGCAATCTAACAAACCATCTGCTCCGGCATCTGAAGTAGGAGGAGTTATATCAGCAGTGACCTCGATTATATCTATTGTAGAACAGTTGTTATCAAGATTTACAATTTCTAAAACATACGAACCTGGGGTACTGACCATCAAACTATCATTAAAAATACTCCCAGTAGGTGTTTGCCATTCATATTGAGGATTTGTAACGGAAGTACTTCCTACTAATGTCATTTCTGTGTTGTTGCAGCCGAGATCGCCAACAGAAGAAATTATTAAATCGGGGGGATTTATATCTCCAAAAACTTCTACACTTTCAGAAACAGAACACCCGTTTGCAGTTGTAACAGTAAAAGTGTAAATACCAGGAGTGGAGGTGTTCGTTGTTTGAAGGGGTTCGTTAAATCCAGGAGGTCCTGTCCAAAGGTAATTGGGAGACTCTGCGTCAGTTGTACCTGAAAGATTGACTTGAGTAGTTGTACAACTAATTGCATCTGGCTCAGTAATAGTAACAAAAGTTGGAACTGAAAGATCTTCCGGTGTCAAGATTAAATCTGTACTTGAACTACAGCCATTATCTAAATCGAAAACGGAAAAAGTGTATATTCCGGGGGCGGTGACGTCTATAACATCGAGTTCTTCAAAGGTTCCAGGACCTGTCCAAGTATAGGTCGGATTACCAGAATTTGAATAACCACCGATTTCAATGCTTCCAGCCGAGCAATCTATTGGATTTATGATATCTGCAAATACGTCAGGAGGAATGGTATTTTCAAATACTTCTACCTGTCCTGAAGTGACACAGCCGGAGGGAGCTGTAACTATAAAGTTATAAATTCCAGGTAAGCTTGTAGCCGCATTCATCGTTTCTTCATATAGGCTTGGACCTGTCCACAAATAACTAGCCGATGAAATATTAGTACTCCCAATTAAATCTACTTCACTCAGGTAACAATCCAGAACTCCTGAACTTATTCCTATAGCTTCCGGTACCACAAAGTACTCGTCAGGTATGACGGTGAGCCCTACCTCTGTACAACCATTTGTTCCTGTCACTATCAACTGATAGACACCTGTTTGACTTACCTCTATTGAACTGGTGGTCGCATTTGTTCCCGGGCCTAACCACTGATAGCTTACGCCAGGAGTATTTGAAGAACCTGCAATTGTAACTGTAGGAGATACACAGTCCCAATTATTTATAGGAGCAATGGAAAGGTCTGGTGTTTCGAAGTCTTCTATAATTTCGATAGAATCTCTAATGTTACAACCCGCACTGGAGATGACCGTAAAAGTATACCAACCAGATTCATCAACATCGACTATTGGATCAGGAGAAGAAAAGTTAGGGCCAGTCCATTCATAAAACAAAGCTTCAGTAAGTCCAGAAGTTCCCGAGGCATCGAGGGTATTAGTGGCCGTAGCACAATCTATCCCCGGAACCGATTCAATGACAATTTGGTTCGCACTTTCAACAGTGACATTAACGGTGATGGTATTATTTCCAGCTGTACATCCTGGGATGGTTACACTGTATGATCCTGCGTTACAGAATTCTTGACCTACAACATTTACACAATCTCCTTCACAAATAAAATAATCTAAAGTGGTAGATGCGTCGACTTCAACTACAGAAACATCATCTACATAATAATAGCCAACATTAGATCCAGGAAAACCGCCACCTGTCTTTTGAAAATTCACCTGAGCGTCTGGAAAAAAGAGTCCCAATGTAATGTATGCCTCGTTTCCAGTAGCAACAAATACTCCGCTTATCTGAACCCAATTTTCGGTATCGGAAATTATTGTGTTGGTATAAATTTGCGGAGCGGGTACGGCATAAACTTCTCCAAAAGTTGCAGCAGGAACTCCACTTGTAAAGTACATCCCTAATTTGTCTACAGCAATGGCACTATGCGCTTCTCCCAAGCTCACGTACATTTCTCCATAATAACAAGCATTGGCAGTAAGTGTTTGCGTGAGTGGAGCACTAAGATATTCATTAACGGAAGGTCCAATAGCGGTATAAAATCCAGCATAGCCGCTCCCTGTTGAAGGTTCTTGAAAGCCTGCAAAGTTGTCTGGTACACCTACGGATTGAGGTGTGGTATTGCATTCATGGAAAAAGTCTGAGGTGCCGATATTCGTTTGAAGCCATGGGGCCGCTAAGTTGACTTGAGTCCAGCTTGTTGGGCAAGAGGTATAAGTTTCAAAAGAATAATTGGGAACCAAGTTTTGTGCGCTAAGGTTCGCCAAAGTAAAAAAGGCTAGGAGAGTAAAGGTTAGCTCTTTCATCTGGGGGTGATTTATTTGGTTTCAAATATAAACAGGTATGCATCTACTATACGGAGTGATTGAATTATGCAGGATTGACAAAGCGAGAAAGGTAGCTCAGGCTAAGTTAAGTATTTATGTTATAAAATATTAATATCTAAGTGAGGAATAATGAATTTACTTAAAGACAAGAAAAATACTACCTGCTGCCAAGCCCAATTGCCCGTTTCGTTTGGTGACCGTTTTCGGGCATGGAAGGAACTTTAAGAGCGCATAAGTTTGAGTAAAAAATAATAGGAAAGTAACAGCTGAAAAATTCTCATGATCGTAAATGTTTATTGGTTAAAGTATATTTTTCAACTAACATGATTAGACGTTTAAATTAAGAATTCTCCTTTTGTTTATTCTCCATTAGAAGTGTTTACCTTTAGCACCCTAAGTTAGTTGATATAGAAAATCACCATTTTACTAAGTTTCAAGAGTAAATTTGAATCTCAGGCAACCCGACTAACAAATAGCCCCGTACTGTCCAGTAAGGAATTCAGCAAATAAGGAAATGACAGAAGACCAGAAAATTCTACAACTAATAGCTGGTTGCAAAAAAATGAAGCAGTCCAGCCAGATGGAGCTGTATCATCTCTTCTATAGTTATGGTATGGGGGTTTGTCTGCGCTATGCTCGCAACAGAGAATCTGCTATGGAGATGTTGAATGATGGTTTTTTGAAGGTCTTTTTAAAAATAGATCAGTACAATTCTGAATTTGCATTTAAGCCCTGGTTGCGAAGAATCCTTATCAACGCAGCTATAGATCATTATAGAAAGTATGAAGAAAAGAAAGTCGATACTTTTTCATCCGAAGAAGTAGAAGGCAATCCCAGTTACAATATAGCACTTGATCATCTGGAGTTTGATGATTTATTACAATTTATGCAAAAACTCCCCGCCGCGTACCAAATGGTATTCAACCTGTATGTCGTTGAAGGACTGACTCATGCCGAAATTGCAGCGCAATTAGGAACAAGTGTCGGTACTTCCAAGTCAAATCTTTCAAAAGCCAGACAAAAAATTAAAGAGATGTTGAAAGACGCTCATGACATTCATTTTAAACCCAACTGATATGGAGGAAAACTACATTGATAAAAAACTAAAAGGTATACTAGAGTCTCCACCGGATTTCCAACCAGATCCACTGGCTGTTCAAGACATGCAACGCAAGTTGAATGAACTCCCACGTCCAGAAAAAAGACGTTCCTTCTTACCATTCCTATGGCCACTGCTATTCCTCCCTCTTTTTGCAGGAGCTTGGATTTCCTATAAAAAATATGAACAGCTGGAAAATGCTTACCATGAGCTAAACAAACAAATTACAAACAATCAAACACATACCAGAGATAGTATTTTCATAAAAGAAACCATCTATAAATTCGATACAATTTACAACGTTGTTTATAAAGTAAAGTATATAACTGAAGAGGAAACAACAAAAAACGCAAGAGAACATTTTTATACTCAAAGCCCCTACCCTTCTTTGTTGTTTTCTTCAAATGGGTTGGGTCTATCCCGAGGTTTAACCGTTCAAAATACCGGCTGGAGTTTAGGTGATAACAGAAATTCCTTATTTGCACCATTGCCGAACTCCAGTCCTTTTTATAACAATTCATACCTCACAAAAAACAATAATTCGACAAGTAGTAATTTGACAAATAAGGATGAGGGCTTAGCCAATAAGTCAAGCTTCTCCTTTTCCGATCCTTTGCTATTAGAGTCTGTCCCTTTTTCTTTTTCACCCTCAAAAAGAAAGACTGGAATATTAGCAAATCTAGACGACCTAATTGAACCTGTTCCACAAGAGAGAGTCTCTCGAAAATATTATTTCATACCTTCAAGTTTTAATGTAGGAATAAGAACCAGTCCAAGCATATTACCCACTCATGGTCTTGGCGGCTCAGGATATAGTCTTGGGCTTTTCGGTGCTATTCGCTTCCCTCGAAACCAACGTCTGGAAGTAGGAGTTGAATATTTGTCTATGAATTTTGAATTGAAGGATGCAGATGCTCAAAATTCTGATTTTCCGACGGTTCCTCCTAACGCTCCAACAGATGTTCTACATGAATTGAAAGGATCTTTTTCTTATTTACAAATTCCAATTACTCTGCGCCAATCGTTTAGAAGGAACAAAAAATTTCAGCCTATGGTTAGTGCGGGTTTGGTAGCGCTCCGTCCATTCAAATACGATTTTAAATATGAGTATATTGATGGAACTGGGGAATATAAATTGCCTTTGGTTGTGAAGAATGGTGTTTTTTCTGTGGATAATTTTCGTGTAGGCATTGGAGGGGAATATGAGCTTCGTAGAAAATTAACGGCGGGGTTTGAGGTGCATTATCAGCATGGGGTTTCCCAGGGGGAGGGTGCTTATTTTCCGTTAAGGTATTGGGGCTTGAATATTGGATTGGATTATGGAATTTGGTAATGTTTTATATTGATTTTCAACTATTTAGTAGCGTTTATTCTGAATGAAATCGTAATTGGTTTTCGGAACTTCGTGATGATGCTTTCGAGCTTTAGCTAAAGTTCTGAAAGCCACAGCCACAAGCTTCTGAATATATTTGACTTCCCTATTGGTGCGGTCGGCGGGAGGCTCTCCTCTTTAGGGGCCGGGGGCTGCGTTGGCAAAAAGTACACAGCATCTTAAATCATTTTTTACAAGCTTTCCATCATTCCTGTATTGATTTTAAAAAAATTTGAACAACCAAAGCAACCCGGCTATCCCTAAGCTTCGTACTAGGAATAAAGGACAGAGCGATCTTCATTCTTCATCCTAAAAAGCAGCAAAAAACCTTATGTTAAAAACCTGGATAACAATACTTACACTTTCTGTGCTCTGGATCACTGGCCGAAGCATTCAGGAAGATGTTTGGACTAACAGTGCCAAATTGCAGGAAGTACAACAAGCGCTTGGCGAAGAAAGACCCGTTCATTTTATGCCTTATAACCTGGAGCTTTCCAGAATGGGCGAAGAGCTTGTCAAAGAAGGCCGTACCATTGGTCCTAATGGTAAACGTACCAAATACATCAGTAAGCATTATGTCTGTACCACTTGCCATAACCTGGAGGTGGAAGATCCCGACCTTCGTATCAGTGACCCGGAGACCCGGTTGGCTTACGTTAAAGAACACAACTTACCTTTTCTTCAAGGCTCTACTTTTAAAGGAATCGTTAATCGCGAAAGCTGGTATAACAATGATTATGTAAAAAAGTATGGCGATGAAAAAATAGAAATTGCCCATAAGGATCTCCGGGAATCCATCCAGCTCTGTGCCATCGAATGCTCACAGGGGCGACCAATGAAAGACTGGGAAATTGATGCCGTACTGACCTACTATTGGGATTTACAATTCACTCTAGAAGATATAAAACTAAGTCCTTCTGATATCCAAAAACTGAATAGTGATAAAAAAGACCCGAACAATTTCGACGAGCTAAAAAAATGGCTTCGTTCTTATTATAACACTATTTCTCCAGCCCACTTCTATGATGCACCAGCAGATAAAGAGGTGGGCTATCAAGACCTTGTTGGAAATCCAGAAAGCGGGAAAGACATTTATGAACTGAGCTGTTTGTACTGCCATAATTCCAATGGGGTTTCTCATTACATTTTAGACAATGACAAACTCAGTTTTCGTCACTTAAACAAAATGATAACAAAAGATTCACATTTTTCTTTATACCAAATTATTGCTTACGGAACTTATGCTTTGCCCGGACATCGGCCTTATATGCCACACTATCCAGAAGAGCGATTGAACAAGCAACAGGTAGAGGATTTGCGGGCTTACATTGAGCTCAAGGTTAGGTGAATTTATCTTAGCGCTTTTTTTGCATCGATCGTATTTTTCCTCACGCAGAGGTCGCAGAGAGCGCTGAGCCAGTCCGTTCCGGAACCAGCCCGTTCCGGACAGGTCCTTCTATTTCTATGTGTTTAAAATCCGCATATAAAGAGCCTCGCTAATTAAAAATCATTTGCTACTCAGCTTTAATAAGCACATTGCATGGAGCGTTCGGATTCTATACGAAAATTAGAACTAAGCTAAACGGGTAGTATTCCCATTTTTATCTAACATTAAAACTACACCCATGACAACATCAAAATATGTTCTTCCAGTTTTCTTTGCTGCCATCTTATTGTTTATCAGTAGCTGCAAAACAGATCCCGTCATTCCAATAGGAGGAGTTTCGACTGAGGGGCCAACTGTGATTGATCCGGGAGATGAAAGCCCTTGTACCAATGGAGAGATCTCCTTTCAACATCAGGTATTGCCAATTATGGTTTCTGCCTGTGCTTATAGTGGTTGCCATGACGTTGTTTCTGCAGAGGATGGAATCGTTTTGAATAATTATGAAAATGTGATCAAGGAGGTAACACCGAACGATCCCAACAACAGTGAGCTGTATGAATCTATTATTGAAACTGATCCGGATGACATTATGCCTCCTCCCCCTGCTTCACCTTTAACGAGCAATCAAATTAATATTATAAAAGATTGGATTAATCAGGGGGCTAAGAACACGGATTGTGGGACGCCTTACGATTCAACGGCTTCTTCCTTCAGCGTGGATATTTTCCCGTTAATAACTGATTACTGTGTAGGTTGTCATAATTCCAATCGTTCGGATGGTAATGTGGATATTGATAGCCATGCTAAAGTAATTCCTTACATCACTAATGGCTCTTTTATGGCTACCGTCAGACATGAGGCGCTTTATCCTAAGATGCCTCCTAGTGGAAGTCAGTTGAGCACTTGTAGAATTAGTCAAATTCAAAAGTGGATTGATGAGGGGGCTTTGGATAATTAGTCTCTCGGTATTGCTGAGCTTGTGGAAACAGCTATTTCCTTAGGGATAGTCCTTTTGTAAAGCAATTGTTATGTTCTTTTTCTTGATAAAAAGAACCAAAAATCAAGGCTTTATAAACTGAGCCTAAAAATCAGCAGCCATCGCGCTCGCAGTCCGAGGTCGTCGTAAACGGCTCTGGACTGCTCTTAAAGCTGCACCCTGCTGATTTTCTTGACGGCTCAATTTATAAGGCCGAAGAAAAGTAGCGGCTTGATTGAATGTACTTTTAGTTAATTAATTTGTGCCTTTACTATCGTACCAATTTGCAAACTCAAAATGAAAATGAAATTCACAATGAAAAAAATACTCATTCCCATTCTTCTTATGATCTCATTTTTGTCTCAAAATTACGACAATGAGGAGGATTTGTATCAATATGTTAACCAAGAAGAATGTACCGCTACTACGGCGACCTTTCAGGTGGATATTGTGCCGATGATGTTAGCGCATTGTAATCAATGCCACCGAAATGACCGGCAGGATGGCAATGTCAATCTGGAAGGTTATAACAATATAAAGACGTATGCTGATGACGGCTCTCTATATGGCACTACTAATCACGATCCGGGCTATTCCGTGATGCCAACAAGTGGGATTAAGATACCATTTTGCGAAATTGAAAAAATGCGGCTTTGGATTGAAGCAGGTTCGCTAAACAACTAAGTTACTACACGAATAAACAGGGTCTTGTGCCTGCGACAACATTTAAGACAGTGTGTTGACAAAGGCACAAGTTTTTTATTTCAAAACGAAACTGTACATTATTTGTTGGCGCTACCCTCGGCCCCTAAAGGAGAGATCCGCTCGCAAAGAAATCCATTTTTAAATGTATAGCTCGTTATAGACAATTCCTTTATTATGAAAAAGATAGTCATCACTTATATATTAATTCTTTTTGCTCTTTCTGCTTTTGCGCAACTAGAGCCAGAAAAATATGCATATGGTACTTTCAGAGGCACTCGTATTGTTAATGGACATTCCATTGAAACGCTACGAGATGGTGAGATGGAAATGATTATAGGTCACCGTTTTGGTCGACTGAATGGAGGGGGTTATGAACTTTTTGGATTGGACGAGGCGGCCATTCGACTAGGACTTGATTATGGTTTAAGAGATTGGCTGACCATTGGTGTTGGACGTAGTTCTTTGGGTAAAGAATATGATGGTTTTTTGAAGCTGAGAATCTTACGACAAGGAGCCAAGGGGCAAGGCGGAATGCCCGTGTCTTTAACTGCCTTTTCCAGTTTGGCTTACAAAACATTGAAAGCTAGTGATCCAACTCGACCATTGGAATATCAAAACAGGATGGCTTTTACTGGCCAGCTTTTGATTGCTCGAAAAATAACAGACCGCTTGTCTTTCCAACTGATGCCTACAGTTGTTCATTTTAATTTGGTACAAACTGCTAATGAGTCGAATGATAAAATTGTTATTGGTGCGGCTGGTAAATATCAGATTTCTAAGAACTGGGCATTTACCACCGAGTACTACTATGCTCTGCCTGATCAGTTGATTGGTAATAAAAAAGACTCCTTTTCAGTGGGCCTTGATTTGAATACAGGAAGCCATGTTTTCCAATTGCATTTTACCAATTCTGGGGGAATGATTGAGAAACAATTCATTGGAGAAACGACAGGAGACTGGGGGAATGGTGACGTTCATTTTGGGTTTAACATGGTTAGAACCTTTAAGTTGAAGGGGCGTCGGTATTAATATTAGTATACACTTTAATTTTCCTATAGAAGTAAGTCCGGAATGTCTAAATTGACAGGCCGGGCATTTTTTTGTTTTTCTTAACACTTTAGTATTAAACCTCGTATTGAATAATTGGTCTTAGGTTTGTAAGAAATATTAAAAAACACATTAGATTTGTTCTCAAGCAGTAATACGAGAATATTCTTAACAAAACTTAAAAAAGATGAAAAATTTAATAGCAATTGCGCTACTTCTACTAAGTGCTACTTTTACTTTTGCACAAGAGGTCAATATGGACCCAACCGACAAAATTCAGAAAAGAGTTGATCGAATGACGGAAAAACTCAGTCTTTCTGCAGATCAACAAGAGAAGGTCAAGGACTTGTACATGGAACAACATGAAGACAAGGTGGCCATGAAGAGAGATAAAAGCAAAATGACGGAGGAAGAAAAAGCGGCTTATAAAACTGAACGGAAGGCTGCTAGAAAACATTTCAATACGAAGTTGAATAATATCTTAACTGCCGAACAGCAAGAGCTTTACAAAACTGGAAAAAAGAAAGGAAAAGGAAAATCCAAAGGAAAGCATAAAAAAGCTCATAATAAAGGTAAGAACAAATCACCTGAACAAAAGGCAGAAAGAAAGGTAGCCAAACTCACTGAGGAACTAAACCTTAGTGACGGTCAACAGCAGCAAATAATGGACTTGATGGTGGATAGAGCGGCAACTAAAAAAGCAGCTAGCCAAGCGAGAAAGGAAGCGGCTTCGAAGGAAGATCATGAGGCTCTAAAAGCGGAACGTAAAATAGCAAAGGATAATTACCAAGCTAAGTTCGAATCGATTTTAACAGCGGAGCAATTGGCAATTTATAAGGAGAAACAAGAGGAGAGAAAATCGAAAAAGAAAATGAACAGAAAGAAATAAGAAATTATAAACCGATTTTTTATTAGGGTAGAGATCTTCTTGAAAAAGACCTCTACCCTTTTTTATTATTTCATCAAGGTCACATCTCCTTTCAGCAATTCCACTCGACCATCAATCCACTCTACTTCAGCGATATATACCAGAACTCCAGGATTTAATTTCGCTCCTTTGAAATAACCATCCCAACCATGTGTTTCATCATCAGGATGAAAATCGATATTCTCGAAAACCAACTCTCCCCAACGATTGAATATCCGTAAATATCTTATGCCGAGAACTGTATTTTCCTTGTTATACAATTTGAATTCATCATTCGCGCCATCTCCATTTGGACTAAAAGCGGAAGGAATATAAAGATCCTTATATTTATTGACTCTTAAGAAAATAGACCCCTCTATTTCACAACCATTCGTGTCTCTGATTCTAACATAATAAGTTATACTCTGATCTGCCGTGACTATCGGAGACAAACAATCAGAACAACTTAAACCAAAGCTTGGGCTCCATTCAACAGAGGCAATTTCAGATTCAGGAATATTCAGGGTAGCTAAGATTTGCTGGTTTTCACCATAATTTAAAGTCAGTTCCGTATCCGTTGTCAAGACTAATTCGTCGGGATCTGGAATAGAAATAAACTCTTCATACTCACAGCCATCTGAGTCTTGAACGATCAGGTCATAATCACCAGCCAAAAGGCTTGTAAAGAAATTACTTTGTGAGAAATCGGCACCACCATTAATTGAATACAAATATGGAGGAGCCCCACCAGTCACTTCCGTAACCAACAGTGAAGCCTCCTCTTGTCCATGGCAATATGGAGGAGTTATCATCACTTCTGGCACATCCGGGAAACTACTGTTATACGAAACTTCAGTAATTGCAGTAGCCGTACAGCCATTCTCCTCGTCAGTCACCATTAGTGTATAAACACCTGACTCTTCTACTGTTGAACTGATAGTCTGGGAATTTACAATAACCCCACCTCCAGTCCATTGATAAGTAAAAGTAGAACCACTAGAAGATCCATCCCCACTTAGGTTAGCCACATCCGTAAAACAATCCAAATCATTAAGGGTATTTGCTATAGCGAGAGGTTCTGTAAAATCACCGAGGACTTCGGCTTCTGTCGTTTCAGAACAACCATTTTCTGTGTCCGTGACAACCAAGGTATAAGTTCCCGTATTCTCTACCACTATGGTTTCGTCTGTTCCTACAACCTGCCCATTCGAAGTTGTCCAACTGAATACCAGGTCCGTCCCAGAAGAATTTCCACCCATTAAAGTCACCGCTGTGATTGTACAATTTAGCAATCCCTCTACTTCTGCTGCTGCCAAAGGAAGAGTAATATTTTCAAAAACTTCTACTTCATCTGTGCTCGTACAACCATTTACTTCATTTGTAACAACTAAGGTAAACAAGCCTATTTCATTGGTTGAAATAGTACTTGTGGCGCCAATAGGTGAACCTTGTGAATCAAACCAATTGTAAACTAGATTATCTCCAGTAGAAGTCCCACCATCTAGATTGTAGCTTGTCGTCACACAGGTTAATAAACCATTATCCCCTGCATTGGCGAATGGCATTTCGATATCTTGAGTTACTGTTACTTCATCTATAGAGCTACAGCCGTTGTCTTGATTCGTGACTACTAAAGTATACGTTCCGATTATCGAGACATCTAACATTTCTGATGTGCCTATTTCTACATCATCTGAATTCAGCCAAGAGTATGTCAGCGTGCCCCCTGAGGAGTTACTACCGTTCAAACTGTATATCGTATTCGTACAATCCAACAAGCCATCTACGCCCGCATCTGACGTCGGTACACTTGAATCTTGGGTTACTATTACTTCATCTGCGGAAGTACAACCATTGTCTT
>CAZDTI010000276.1:0-11739 GCA_964508085.1 uncultured Saprospiraceae bacterium
GGTTACGTCAGAGAAAGAAATGTTGATTTCATCAGATGCGCCACAGTCGTCTGTAGCTACTGCTGAACCAGTTGTTCCTCCTGCTACCAACATCCAACTAACTTCTATGCTGTAGTTGATCAAACAGCCACCATCTCCACTTGCATCATCCGATACTAGAAGTACCCAGTCGCCACCAGCAGCTCCACCATCAAAGGAAGTAAAGCTGTTTTGCTCTGGTTGTAAAGTACCCGTAATTGTAGCTCCAATTAAATAATCGCTAGAACAATCGTTTGGAGTTCCAACATCACCTGAAGCTGTTACCGTTGTATAAGCAGCTCCTTCATCGTCAAAAGTAACGGATACATTATCTTGGAAACTACCTGAACCATCTAAGAAGTTCACAGTTGTACCATCTGGACTCTGTAATGTCAAATTAAGATCTCCTACGAAAGAATGATCGATATCTAAACTAATGTTTACATCTGTAACTGTGGCACCAGCAGGTATTCCCGCAGGAGACAATGTTACACTTCCAACCAATCCGGTAGCCCCAGCACCAGAGTCAGGCCAGCTTACGCTATTTGTAGGGGCATCAGCTGTTGCTGAACCAGTTCCTGAAGTACCTGGAATTGTTGACTCATCACACTGGATCGTTGCATCTGCTGGACAAACAATTACTGGAGGAGTAGTATCCTCTATGGTAATTACTTGTACACAAGTTGCTGTATTTCCACAAGGATCAGAAGCGGTCCAGGTTCTAGTAATGGTATAAGCATCGTTTCCACAACCCATTGGTGTTTGTGTCGATACATCAATGAAGGTTACTGATAATTCGTCATCAGCGGCACAGTTGTCTCCACTTGCAGTTGCGTTGCCAGTTGCACCTGGATCAGTTGGCTGATCACATTCTACTGTTACGTCCGCCGGACAAGTAATTGTAGGAGAATTGTTATCTTCTACGGTTACGATTTGAGAACAAGTAGCTGTATTTCCTACACCATCTGTCGCAGTCCAGGTACGAATAATAGTGTAGCTGTACATACCACAAGCCATTCCTTGAGTACTTACATCATCAAATGTAACTGTGGGCTCCCCACAAAGGTCTGTAGCGGTTGCCATTCCTGTGTTAGCAGGAGAAGTGTCTTCGTCACATTCTACCGTTATATCTGCGGGGCAGACTATTTCGGGTAGAATAGATTGATCACACATCATAATATCATCGAAATAGTAAGTCATATCTGTTCCTGGATTACCGAAGTTGGCAAAGACAACTACTTGATCGTAAACCAAGTTAAAATCAATAGGATCAGTCACGCTATTCGCAAAGTCAAAAGCCAGCGTTTCCCAAGTCATTGCTTGAGTAGTAACAGCCAATACTTCAGCATTAATATCTGCTGGAGTTGCTGCGTTTTCCACTTTCAATAAATAAGGAGTACCAGCAGTAGGTGACCAAACTCTCATGGTCATCACTAAGTTATCAGGTGCGAAAGGAACAGGGTTTTCCAGGCCACCATTACCAATAACAGTACCTGCCCAAGGTTCAGCGCCAACAGGTTTAGTAGAACAAGTTACCGTGTTGTTAGGATCTGTAGGATCAGGAGCAAGGAAAGAGTTCATGCCTCCGAAGTTGGCTAAGTTATAATTAACTCCAGAGTCCTCAAAAGTGATCGGAAGATCTGGGTTTGGAGGAGGAGCAACGCAAGTACCATCGCAACTTTCCCAACCAAAGTTTTCCATTTGTGGGCTTGTCCCTCCTACTGTCAACACTCTGTTGGTAAACCCAAAGTTTGTTGCGGTACAAGGAGCGCCTACAGGAAAACTCTCCCCACCTTGATTCGCGTCAAAGAATAGGTATTCATAGTTACCTGGCGGAATAGATACTGTAGCACAGTAGACACCACCACCAACATCGGTTAATAAGTTTTGATTGACATCAAATATTGGAGTTGTAAAGGTACCAAAGACACTTGGATTCAAAGGAGGCTCTGCTAGGCAACTCATATCTACACAGAAGATTACTTCAGTATCGGAAGTTTCAGGGCAAGTTACCGTTTCGGAATTACCTGCTCCGCCTGCTGCCCAGTTAAAGAATATATCTAAAACATACGGAGCAGTCTGCCCAGTTAAGTTATAGGTAAAGGTTCCTGTACCATCTGGAAATGATATTGGATTTCCAGGGCCGCCAAGAAAACCAACTAAACCTGCTGGGTTGTCAACAACTGTAACGCTAACATCAACAACGCCACCTGTTCCAACCGTAATGGTGTAGTCCATTCCATTAGCAAGGTTTTCAATAGGCACATTACCTGTACATATCTCCGGAGCTGCTGCAGGGCAAGTTACCGTTTCGGAATTACCTGCTCCGCCTGCTGCCCAGTTAAAGAATATATCTAAAACATACGGAGCAGTCTGCCCAGTTAAGTTATAGGTAAAGGTTCCTGTACCGTCAGGAAATGATATTGGATTTCCAGGGCCGCCAAGAAAACCAACCAATCCTGCTGGATTGTCTACTACGGTAACTGTAATATCAACATCACCACCAGCTGTAGTGGTAATGTTATAATCCATACCGTTCGCTAGATTCTCTATCGGTACATTGCCTGTACAGACATCTTGGGCCCATAGAGAGGGGACCGATAGGGTGAAAAGTAAGAGTAAGAGAAAATTCTTCATAATGTTTTTTTAAAGAGTAATAAAATAGAAGTATTAGTAAATAAATCGAAAAATATATTCCGATCTGGTTTATTTATGTATTTGCTCTATTACTTAGTACACCCTATGCCAACATGCTGTTGTGACATAGTTCAGAATAGCTTCAACGCTATCAGATTGGTGTTATGTAATCAGTTTAAGGGAAGTTTCTGGATAAGAAAACTTGGTTTAAGGAAAGTGCGTTTGTGTTTTCTTAAGAATTGAACAAAATTAATCTGTAAGTACTATTAGTTATAGTAGCCTCTATGAGAACAATTTTATAGGTATTTGTTAGCTTTAAAACCATTGAGATTTATAACCAGTAAGTTTAGTTAATATAGGTTTTAATGTTGTATGAATTATTTAACTAAAAAAGTAGTTATAAGTCCGGCTGCTAAAATAAAGAATAATCGTGTGAAATTTACATTAAGGACGAAATATATATTTATATTTTTTAATTATATAGCATTTGTTTAAAATAAAACATTATTAGTTAAACAAAAAGTAAACAAACTCTATTGAACTTGAATATCCAGACTCAGAAAGATCAAATTTTTCGAATCAAACCTTCCTGAGTAGTACTTGCCAGTAATATTCCATCCTGATTGTAAAAAGCCCCTCGGGCCATTCCCCTGGAGCTGGAAGTAGACACAGGAGTACATTGGTAAAAGAACCATTCATTTACACTAAAAGGTCTGTGGAACCAGATGGCATGATCAATAGAAGCGAGTATGAAATTCTTGACTTTGTGTAACGTTCCGAGGTTGATACCATGAGGCATCAAGGTCGAAATGAGTAACCCGAAATCAGAAACATAGGCCAGTACACTTCTGTGAATATCCATATCCTCTGGAAGTGGTTCTCGAATGCGCAACCAAATCTGATATTGGTTTCTACCTGCTGCATTTTGTGGATCTATAATTCGAGCATCAAAGTATTGAGCGACCTTATATTTCGTAGAACCACCTCCTTCTGGCATTGGTAATTGGAATCCTGTTTCTAGATCTGGAAGTACGATCGGATCGTAGAAGTCCAATCCTTCTTCTTTAATCTGAAAAGAAGCAGAAGTAATAAAAATAGGTCGGCCATGCTGTATCGCAACCACTCTCCTGGTGGCAAAACTTCGTCCATCTCGACTGTGATCTACTTCATAAATAATGGGGGCATTGAAATCTCCTTTGCGGAGAAAGTAAGCATGGACTGAATGCGCCGAGCGGTCTGATATGGTCATCTGCGCTGCAGCAAGAGCTTGTCCTAAAACTTGTCCGCCAAAGACTTGCTTTGTTCCTATATCTTGACTCTGTCCTCGAAATATATTAGTATCAATTCGTTCCAGGTCTAACAATGCTTTTATATCTTTCTCTACGGGTTTCATTTATTAACTTTTAACTGTTAACTATTAACTCTTAACTTCCTACTGACGTAATAAAACTATTAACTCTTAAGCTCCCACTACTGTAAAATGATCTGTTTTCACGGGGAATTAGAACCATTTAATCGTCAGGTCAATTAATTTTTGTTTGAAATTATTATACGGAGGCAGTAATAATTCCAGAGCGTTGGGAACGTGTTGTTTTAGAACTGCTCTTGGGTTTGAGAAAGCCTGGAAACCATACCATCCATGCCCTTTTCCGATGCCACTATTGTTGGAACCCCCAAACGGAAGATTAGTGTTATAGAAATGAACACCTGTGTGATTTATACAAGTTCCGCCTGCGCGCGTATTGTTAAGAATGTGTTGAACCTTATTCTTTTTACTGCTGTAAATATACAGCGCCAATGGCTTTTCCTTAGTGTTGATCTCTTTGAGCACTTCATCAATATTCGTAAAACCAAAAACGGGTAATACCGGCCCAAAAATCTCTTCTGTCATTAAAGTAGAATCCTTCGGTACCTTGGTCATTACCGTTGGAGCGATGTAGTTTTGACTTTCATCAAATTCGCCACCGACTTCTATTAGCGCTCCTTTGTCCAAGGCTTCATCAACATAACTTTTAACACGCTTATAATGCTTTTTATTTATCATTCGAGCGTAGGAAGGTTCCGCTGAGGCATCCTCCGTGTAATATTCCTGAAGGTATTTTTTCAAGGCTTTCAGGAACGCTTGTTTTTTGCTTTCATGAACATAAATGTAATCTGGTGCGATACAGATTTGACCATTATTGACAAATTTCCCCACCGCAATTCGTCGTGCTGCAGTTTCGACACTAGCGGTTTCATCTATGATGGTCGGTGATTTCCCTCCAAGCTCCAAGGTTACAGAGGTCAGATGTTTAGCCGCCGCTGACATAACTATTTTTCCAATGCTGGGCGCTCCGGTAAAAAATATATGATTGAATGGTAATTTCAATAAGGCCGTTGAGGTTTCAATTCCTCCTTCCACTAAGGCTACTTCATTTTCATTAAACGTCTCCGAAATCATTTGCTTCATCAAGGCAGAAGTGTGTGCGGTATGTTCCGATGGTTTTAAGATAACCGTGTTACCTGCTGCGATTGCGGAGATCAATGGACATATTGTTAAGTTTATTGGAAAGTTCCAGGGTGAAACGATCAAGACCACTCCTTTAGGTTCGTGTTTTATGTAGGAACTCGAGCCCAACAAAGCGAATGGAGTATCTACATGTTGGTCATTCATCCATTTACGGAGGTCTGATTTCGCATGTTTTATGGCGCTAGTCACGGGATAAATTTCAGTGAGGTCTACTTCGCTGGGATGTTTTCGAAAATCATTGTCCAAGGCTTCTTTTATCGCTGGTCTGTATTTTAAAAATACTTTATGCAGCTTTTTGAGTTTTGCAATTCGTTGGCGAACAGTGGTGTTCCCGACTTGGAATTGGTTGTTTTTCTGAAGGGTGAAAATGCGGTTTATTTCGGAGGTTTGGGTTTCTGCGGGAGCGGTTAGCGTTGCTGACATGATGGTGGATTTTTGATAAGTTACAAACTTGTCTCACACAAAAATAGTCCTTTCAAGCGAACTTAAAAGGACTATTTCATTCTAGCTCCAAATCTTTAGTTCAAAATGTCGTGGGCTTTGGGTATTTTTCCTTTATATCAATGTGCTTTCCATCCATAAGAGCTACTTTAAATTAGTTTCTACATAATCCACTTTATACCCATCAACTATTTTTTAAATCCTTTTTTATAAAAATTGCTAAAAAGAAGGTTTATCGTCGGCGCGGGATAAAAAAGTGATTGTAGTCTTAAGAAAGGCTTTCCAAACCCCGCTTGAATGAAATTCATTTCGGGCAGGTCTGGCCTTGCACAAAGCTCACTCGCGGAGTTTAGAAAACCAGTTGTCCCAGGCAGACCCGGCTTTCGGAACCTCGCGAGTAAGCATTAGTCTGGCAAGGGTTCTGAAAGCCAGAGGAGAAATCACTTTTTTACCTCCTTTCGTAGTATAGTACGAAATTGAAATTATAGAAGAGGGCGCTGTAAAAATTGGAGCGGAATGGCTTCCAATCTTAAAATATTGATTTTATTTATATTTTCTTTTCAGAAGAATTTCTACCTTTAAAAGCTCAAACAGGAATAAGGAAGTTATTTTTACTTCGTCCTTCATCTATTTCCAATCACCAACGCAACTAACTAGGCGGAGTTCATTAAGGGACTCACAGTAAATAATAATTTTTAGATTTTCGATCTAATTCTAATAACATAAATATGTCTAAGCACAAAAAAAGCCCACCAAGAGGAGAAAGCATAGCGACTAATAAAAAACAAACTTCAGGAATACTAAAGGTAGGATGTTTAATATGCTTGTTGCTCTTAGGCGGTTTCTTCGGTTGCAACTCGGATGCTAATCAGAAGGTTCCAGGAGATTTCAGCAAGCAGTTTTCGCTTTTACCGGCTAGTCATACGGGAATCAATTTTGAAAATTTTGTACAAGAAACGGCAACTAGAGGTCTTCTCTTTTTTGAAAATTTTTATGCCGGAGCTGGTGTTGCAATCGGAGATGTTAATAATGACGGACTTCCTGATGTATTCTTTACGGGGAATGACGCTTTGAATCACCTTTATATCAACAAGGGTAACTTTCAGTTTGAAGACATATCAAAAGAAGCTGGAATCCAAAGCAACAAATGGGGAACGGGAGTAACGATGGTCGACATCAATAAAGATGGTTGGTTGGACATCTACGTTTGTTATTCAGGTCCTATTCGTGATCCGAACACCATGAAGAATGAATTATACATCAACAATGGCAACAATACTTTTACGGAGCAAGCTGCAGCCTATGGAATTGCGGATGACTCTCGCTCCATTCATGCTGCTTTCTTTGACATGGACCAGGATGGAGACTTGGATTTGTGGGTCGTGAATAATGCATGGAGAGGAAGAGCAGAAGGAGCTATTGAATGGTTTGATCTTTCTGACAAACTTGCCCCGATTGATTATAACAGAGAGTGTAATACCTTATTTCGAAACGATGGAAACGGTAAATTCACCGATATTTCTAAAGCAGCAGGGATACAAAAAATTGGATTTGGTTTGGGGGTTGCCGTTAATGATTTTGATGAAAATGGTTTTTTAGACATCTACATTACCAATGATTATTTCATTCCAGATTTTATGTTTTTAAATAATGGAGATGGAACCTTTAGCGATAAAATTGATACTAAATTAGGACATACCGCCTACTTTGCAATGGGTTGTGATGCTGCTGATTTTAACAATGATGGACTAACGGATTTAGCCGCCCTCGATATGACACCGGCGGATCACGTACGTAGCAAATTATTGATGGCCTCCATGGGTGTTTCTACTTTTAGTTATTTGATAGACACCAGAAAATTCACTCCTCAGTATATGATGAATAGCTTGTGTGTCAACAATGGTTTTGGGGTTATGAGTGATATTGGATTATTTGCGGGAGTCTCCCAAACCGATTGGAGCTGGGCACCATTATTAGCTGATTTTGACAATGATGGATTTAAAGATTTCTTTGTTACTAATGGATTTAAAAAGGATACTAAGAATAACGATTGGCTAATTGGTTTGAATAAATTGCGAGAATCAAAAGGAGAAAGTTTTAACGCTAATCACTATTTTGAATACTTAAAAACAGCAGAGGTCAACCCAGTCCCAAACCCAATGTTTAAAAACACAGATGGTTTGAGCTTTGACGAAAAAACAGACGAATGGGGCTTTTCAACACCTTCTTTTTCTAATGGCGCAGCTTATGCTGATCTGGATATGGATGGTGATTTAGACCTTGTTGTTAACAATCTTGACCAAGCTGCTTTTGTTTATCGAAACAATAGCAGAGAGAAGAAAGAGGGACATTATATTCAATTCAAATTAAAGAATGGCGAGACGAATAATTCCGTTTTGTATTCCAAAGTGAATATTCATTATGGAGATAAAATGCAATCTGTGGATTATGCCCTCAGCCGTGGTTATCAGTCCTCTGTTGATGCACTTGCGCATTTTGGTTTGGGAGACCAGGAGAAAATTGATCGGGCCGTTATTCTTTGGAACGATGGTCAGGAGACGGTTATTCAAAATCCAAAAGTCGATCAATTGCATATTATTGACAAACAAAAAACAACTTTACAAGCAACCAAAAAGGAAAAGGAAACTCCAATATTTGCAAATATAAGCGCTCGTTATTTGAAGCCTCAGTTTAGACATCAAGAAAATAATTTTAATGATTTCCGAAAAGAGATATTATTACCTCATCGTCAATCCAGACTAGGCCCGGCAGTTGCTGTTGGTGATGTAAATAGAGATGGCTTTGATGATTTTTTCGTCGGTGGCGCGAAAGGGCAACATGGTGTTTTATACATTCAAAATAGAAACGGAGAGTTCAATGCGCAACCCTCCGCTGCTTTTAAAAAGAGTGCTGCTCATGAAGACACCGGTGCAAAATTTGTCGACATCGATGGTGATAAGGATTTGGATTTATATGTGGCGAGTGGTGGTGGTGGCGATTTTGAAGGGAAAGAAAAATTGCTTCAAGATCGATTGTACTTAAATGATGGCAAAGGGAATTTCACCTATAAAAAGAATCGGTTACCAAAAATGGAAAGTAGTACAAAAACCATTGCAGGAGTAGACTGGGACAAAGATGGCGACCTGGATCTTTTTGTCGGTGGTCGAACAACACCTGGAAAATACCCGGTTGCCCCTACATCTTACCTGCTAGTAAACAACAACGGAACTTTTTCTAACAAAACAAATACACTAGCTCCTGAACTGGAAAACATCGGGATGGTTACCGCTGCAGAATGGACAGATACAGATAAAGATGGCAATATGGATTTGGTTTTGGTTGGAGAATGGATGCCAATCACTTTGTTTAAAAACACGGGAAGTGGCTTTGAAAACGAGACCAACTCGATGGGCATAGAAAATACAACAGGATGGTGGTTTAGTTTACTAAAATCGGATATAGACAAAGATGGAGATGATGATTTTGTAGTTGGTAATATTGGTAAAAATAATAAATTCCACCCGACAGAGGAAAAACCATTATACATCTACGCCAATGATTTTGATGACAACGGGCAGTTAGATATTGTATTAAGTAAAATCTACAAGGGACGTAAGGTTCCTGTTAGGGGGAAAGAATGTTCTACAGATCAGATGCCTTTTATCTCTGAAAAATTTCCGACCTACGAAGGTTTTGCTACGGCCAGTTTAGAAGACATTTACGAGGAAGAGCAATTGTCCTCTTCGGTCCATTATGAAGCGAATAACTTCTCCAGTGTTTATCTTGAAAATAAAGGCGATGGTACTTTTGAAATGAGTCCTTTACCTAAGGAAGCACAATTGGCGCCAATCAATGGAATCGTTGCCAGAGATTTTGATAAAGATGGCATAAAGGACTTGGTCATTGCTGGAAATCTAAAACAAACAGAAGTAGAAACGCCGTTGTATGATGCCGGGAAAGGATTGTTTTTAAAAGGCGCAGGTGATGGTACGTTTACGACCAGTTTGCAAATAGACGATAGTGGTTTGTTCCTGCATAGAGATGTAATGAATTTGGCATCTATTGATGTTGGAGCGAATAAAAGACCTGGCTTTTTGGTGATTAATAATAATGATGTGGTGGAGTTGGTGGTGTATCGGAGGTAGGGGTTTAAACATTAATTAGCCATACTAAATAATAAGAGACGGCTCTTGGACAAATCCAGTGATTTTGGCTATCTAGCAAGCAAGTTTTCCCTTGGGGGAGAGCTAGTAGAATTGTTGCTTCCACGAGATTTGTCAAAGAACTATTATAAAGGTGAAACTACCTACTTTGCCAAAGTCACCACTCCAAACTGAAAAGCCTTTTTCCCGTGAATGGCCTTAGGGCCTTGAACATTTTTTTTAATTTTACCTCCAAAGAACAAGTGATCTTCTTCATATAGTGCGATGATGTCATCAAGTCGATATTTCGTCTTTTTTGAATCAAATAGTATATCTGTTGACAACAATTCTCCATTCTTATTCAATGCAACTACCTTCGTGATTACGTGTATTTTCGATGCCTTTAAATTAAACTTCTCCTTATCTTTTTTCCGAATATTACTGTCATAAACTAAATAAGTAATATCTCCGTTAAAGAAACAAGAGTAGCCTTTTCTATCATAATGCGTATTTAACTTTCGATCTAGTTTAAATGTCTTAATTTTTTCTCCCCCTTTTTCGATTGTGACAAACATAAAATCATTATAAGAAAAGCTTATCTTGGGCGGAGCAGCCCTATCATACTTATCTTTATACTCTAGCTTTCTTTTTTTTTCAGCTAAAAACTGATAATTGCCATTTTCCAATTCTCTAAATTCGGCTATAGAAAAAACCAATTGGGACTCACTGAATTCCTTTTGTTCCTTTTTTGAAAAAGGATGATACTTTAAGCCACGAATCCCTTTCCCTGCTAAGTCTATAGAACCGCAAAAAATTCCTTTAACTGTTTTTTCTTTGATAGTGCTATAAACACCTGTAATGAAAAGTGACTGATCTTCTTCTTTATAAAAAGAGACAATGGTAACGGGTTTGAAAGGATCCTTCAATGGTACATCATATTCTTTAAACTCATTTTTTGTAAGATGTAAAATCTTATGTTCAAAGAATTCTTTAATTTTCCATTTTTTATACTTTCCGATAAGCATTAGATCAACACCGTTATTTGCGATCATAATTCTTTTCGTTAAAAATTTTTTATCACTATATGGCACCTCTTGGATTTTACTCCATAATAATTTAAAGTCGTTATCAAAAGTAGCGACAAGTATTTCATCTTTTCGCATTTTATCTTTTGAAGAAGTAGAATTAATAAATACAATCTTTGAACTATCGGCGCTCAACATAAAACCTTTTACATCTTTATTTTTGGTTTCTGATGGTTGAATTATTTTTTTCTCATATTTATGCTCAAACACTAAATTCGTGCTTAGAAAATTACCTTCTTTAAATTCTGAAACTAAAATTTCAAACTGATTTTTTTTCTTATTCACTCTTTCTGATATACCATATGTTTTCTCTTTTGTTTTAATGATATGTAAGAGATTTAATTTTTTATCTTGATATTTTAATTCTACTTTTTGCTCTGAAATAACTTCATTCTTAAGGTTGTATTTCAATATCTTTTTATTTCTCTTTTTCTCTCCTGACAACACGTAATAGTGATTTCCTTCCTTTCCGATCATCCTTACTCCACCTTCATATTCCGCGGAAGTCTTGTAGACCTCCCCCCAATTCACCTTAGATACTTGTGCACTCCCATTCATTGGCAGTAAACAAAACAATACGAATCCAAAAATTGAAACTAATAAAACTTTCATTTATAATCTTTTTGTAAACGACTAAACAATCTGGCTTAAGGTGGCACCGCATTTTCTCTAAACACATTTGAGTGTTTCTATTTCAATGAGGGTATATAAATAATAATGTCTCAATGAAAGGCAAATGTGACTTTTTTACTAAAATTAAAAAAAGGAATGTCTTCTTCTCACAAGTGCAATGCTTCAAAAGCACAATACCGTAGCTTGACACCACCAATAAAGCTTTATCAATTCCCTCCCTATTTCTGCACTAAATTCCTCAAAAAAGTTTGTAAATACATTATCTTTTCTAAGA
>CAZDTI010000277.1:0-11663 GCA_964508085.1 uncultured Saprospiraceae bacterium
CTATGTATGATTATCGAAAGCAAGCTTTTGAGATTTTGGATTCTTTTGAGGATTCGGAGGCGAAGACGGCTTTGCGGGAGTTGGTGATTTATGTTACGGAGCGGGAGAAATAATATTTGTACACTTATTGTTTTTGGGATGTTTGTATCACTTATTCTTAAGTTGTGTGGTCTTCTCCTTGGGTTTTTTGATATTATTGTTATCATAAATTAAAAGTTGTAACTTGTTTTTTGTAGTAATGTCTAAGGTCATCCAACATTACTTTGCTCTTATAATAGACAATAAAGAAGGAAACCCAAAATATGTAAGATTTATGCAAAAGCTTCTTAGTGGAAACGTTGGACTGAAAACTAAATGATATGACAGATCAAGCATTAATTTCCATTTTAAAAAAAGCAATCAAATTACCTACTGAAACAGAGTGGATTGAATTTAAAGTTAACAATACCAATCCACAAGAAATCGGTGAATACTTATCTGCTTTAAGTAATTCTGCTGCATTGCATGAAAAAGAATTTGGCTGTCTTATCTATGGGATAGAAGACGCGACGCATAAACTGGTAGGCACCAATTTTAATCCAAAACAGGAGAAAAAAGGTAACCAAGAAATAGAAAACTGGATTGCTACTCAATTGAACCCAAGAATAGATTTTAGAATTTATGAGTTTATTTTTGAAGGGAAAAAAATTGTTCTTTTTCAAGTAGATGCGGCAAAAGGAACTCCTGTTAGATTCAAAGGTATTGCTTATATTAGAGTTGGGTCATACAAGCAAAAGTTAAAGGATTTTCCAGAAAAAGAGCGCAAAATTTGGACTTATTATGGACAGGTTTCTTTTGAAAAAGAATTAGCGACTGCGGCTTTATCCGAGAATGAGGTTATTCAATATTTAGACATTTCTACTTATTATCGATTGTTTAATATTCCGATTCCAACAGATTTAAGAAAAGCCATAAACAAATTTATTGAAGAGGGTTTTATTAAACACCGATTAAACAAATTTTATATCACTAATCTTGGAGCAATTTTATTCGCAAGTGATTTGAGCCATTTTGAGAGTTTAAAAAGAAAATCACCTCGTGTTATTCAATATAAAGGAAAATCAAGAATAGAAACGTTGAACGAGCAAGTCGGAGTAAGGGGTTACGCAGTTGGATTTGAAGGATTAATTACTTATATCACAAATAGACTTCCTTCAAATGAAGAAATAAATAGGGCTATACGTCAACCAGTTTCACTTTATCCTGTAATTGCAATTCGAGAGTTGATTGCTAACATGCTGATTCATCAAGATTTTTCAATTAGAGGAACCGGTCCTATGGTGGAAATATTTGAAGATAGATTAGAAATCACTAACCCCGGAAAGCCAATCATAAATACGTTAAGATTTATTGATCATAGCCCTCAAAGTCGGAACGAAGAATTAGCATCTTTCATGCGTAGAATTGGAATTTGTGAAGAAAGAGGAAGTGGTATTGACAAAGTCATTAATGCTGTTGAAATATTTCAATTACCTCCTCCTGAGTTTATTGAAGGGGAGAACTATACGAGGGTTAAATTATATGCTCCCCAAAAACTTTCTAAACTAGATAGAAAAGGTAAGGTCAATGCTACTTATCAACATTGTGTTCTTAAATATGTCTCTGGCGAGATGATGACTAATAAGTCTTTAAGAGCGAGATTTAATGTAGAGGACACCAATTATTCGAAAGTATCACGAATCATTAGAGAGGCTATAAATGAAGGATTAATAAAAGATTATGATCCAAATAACTCATCTCGGAAATATGCTAAGTATGTTCCATTCTGGGTTTAATCAATCTTATGTGACGCTTATGTGCTAAAAAAAGGGTTTTAAATATGTAAGTGCCTGATTATCAGTTTTTTTTTATGTGACGTTTATGTATAGGTATGTGGAAAATATGTTGATAACTTCTTCTATAGGTAGGAAACGATCAAAATAAAAGACTGATAAAATCCAGAAGTAGGTTGTAACGTAATAAGCAAAGAAGCTAGAACTCAGGACTAGTTCACCGCCTCCCCTCCACATAATACATATCCACATCCTCCAAATTCTTAACAGAAATTTTCCCCCGATGTAAACAATCATAATCCCCTTTCACCAATTCATAAGTTGTCTGAGAAATATTTACCTTTCCAACCTCCCCATTATCTTCTAGCCGAGCGGCTATATTCACGGTATCTCCCCAAATATCAAAAGCGAATTTTTTAAGACCCACAATTCCAGAAACCACTGGGCCGGTATGAATTCCAATCCGAGTTTCAAAAAAGGGCTCTCCATTTTGTTTCTTTTCCTCTGCCAGTTCTTTCATAAAAGCTTGAATATCTAAAGCTGCTTTCACCATGTTGAGTGCATTGTTTTCCAGGTCGTTGCTGATTCCTCCTGCGCACATGTAGGCATCTCCGATGGTCTTTATTTTTTCGAGGTGATAGCGATCCATGATGTTGTCGAATTCACGGAAGCAGTGGTCGATTTCGGCAACTAAAGCTTCCGGAGATAATTGCTGCGCAATCATAGTGAAGCCTTTGAAGTCGGAAAAGAAAACGGTGACCTCTTCGTGTCTCCTTGCTTTTGCTTTACCTGTTTTTTTCAGTTCTTCTGCAATGTCAGTAGGTAGAATGTTGAGTAAAAGTTCATCCGACTTACGAACCGCTATTTCTAGATCTAACGTTCGAGCGCGAACCTCTCTTCGTAATGTTAACTGCTGTGCTCTTGCCTGTCGCAGGCGATACTGAGCAATAAATAATATTAAGCCGATGATGCTAGAGGCACATAGTGCAAAGAACCACCAAGTTTTGTAAAAGGGTTGTTGGATGTAAATTGGAACGGCTAGCTCATTATTGTTCCAATTGTCACTACCGCTTCGGGCACGTACTCGGAAAGTGTAGTTTCCATGAGGAATGGTATTGTAACGAGCCATGTTACTAGAAGTAGGGTTTGACCAGTTTTCTTCCAATCCATCCAATTTGTAACTGAATTGATGCGTGCCTGGATTGTCAAAATTAGCCAGTGCAAATTGAAAGGTAAACAAACGATCTTTCCAGGAAATTCCAATGGCTTTGTCTGGCGTGAATCCACTTTTGATATTGATTAAAGAATCCTTGTTGCCGTCCAGTTTGGAAAATTGAGTTAACAATACTTTTCCTTCCCGCCGCTTTTGGTTTTTTAAAAAATGATTGCCGGGGTTGAAGGCATTAATACCATGTAGGCCTCCAAAATACATTCGTCCATTTTTTGCTTTGTAACAGGACATTCTATTAAATTCATTAGCACTCAATCCATCTTCCTTTCTAAAACTGATGGCTTTTTTATTGTTAATGCTAAAGCGAGATAACCCGTTGTCGGTGCTTAACCAAATGACACTATCACCTTCTGATGCTAACCCATTGATGAAAGAATGAGCGAGTCCATCCTTAGGGAGGTAAGGTGTAATTTCTTTTTTAACTAAATCCAATTGGTGTAAGCCATTACCGGTTGCAATCCAAAGTTGCTTGTTTTTGTCTTCATAAATGCCATTTATTTTATCATGTAACAATGGAATTCCGTTTTCACCTTTAGTGTCATAATGGTCTAGTAATCCTTTGTATTTATCAATTCGGTACAAACCACTGTATAGCGTTCCTACCCAAATGGTAAGGTCATTTGGACTTTGATAAAGAAAACTAATATCGAGATTGTCGCTATTGAAACTGTCCGTGACTTTAGAAAGTGTTCGTGTTTTTTTTGAAGAAGTATTATGAATGAAAATGCGATTGCGATAGCCAAACCATATTTCTTTTTCGTGATCCAATAGCACGGCTCCCAGGTCTACTAATGGCATGTTAAAAAGGCTATCTACCTTTTGTGTTTTTAAATCAATGCATTTTCCATTCCCTGTCCACAGTTTATTTTGATGATGAAGAATACCGAAAGGTGGATTTGAAAATTCCTTGTTCGGGAAAAGGGGACTGATCATTTTGTCAACGGGATCAAGTCGATAAATAGAATTGTAATAGCTGGCGTAAATATTACCTTCTTTGTCCTCTGTCATGCCACGGATACTGCAAGCACCTTCAGCACAAAGTTCTTGATTGCCGCTAAGATAATTAGTAAATAAAGGGTTGGGGAAGGTAAGTTTTATCAAGCCAAAGTCAGAGGCGACCCAAATCACTCCGGTTTGATCTTCAAAGACTTGTCGGAAATTAACAGCGTGTTTGACGTAATCTCTGATGTTTTGAGTAAAATCAAAAATCCGTTTAGTGGAAGCTTGATACCACCAAAGCGCATTTCTTCCAGCGATCCAGAGATCTCCATTTTCACCGACGTGAAGTGCTTGGTAAAGACTTTGATTTTGAATGGTGCGACTCAGGTTGTGTAACTTAAACTCTGTACTTCCTTTTTTTAAAGTGAAAAGTTGTCCGGTATTGCTCAATGCCCACAACAACGAATCTCCGGAGTTTTGCAAGTCGGTAATCCAAATTTGATTTCCTCCCAAATTATATCGATGAAAAATTTCTCCATCATTGTCTACCTCTAACAGCGTATTTTCATCAAAGGCAAAAACGACTCTTTTGTTCCAGATGGCCATTCCTCTTTTTTCAAAACTGCCTTTAGCAGGAAGCACGGATTGTAAGGTGCCCCCTTCTTTACTGCTTTGTAAATGCGAAAGCCCTGATTTGGAATCAAAGGAACAAGTCCACAACCGTTTGTTATTGTCTACTAGTAAACTGTTAAAAGAACCCTTGACTTCAACATTCCTATCTTCTTTGGAAGGAAGAACCGCTGGGTAGGGACCCGCTGTTTTGATGGCTACTCCTTGAAGTTCATTGAGGTCAAATTTAGCTAAGCGATTAGAAAGAGATAAACAAAGTTGATCATTACCGTCATATTGCAGTTCGGTAATATTGTCACTTTTCAACACTTCACTTTGGTGAATATGAAGAAAGTTCTTACTGTCAAAACGGTTCAAACCATTAGCAGTAGCAATCCATAAAAAACCATCATTATCCTGAGTGAGTTGATAGACGTCGCGATGGCTAAGTCCTTCTTCAAAAGAATAAATTTTGATCTGAACTTGGTCAACACCCGTTTGGCCGAAGATCCAAAAAGGATTGATCAGAAGAAGAAAGAAAATCCACAACTTTTTTATCAGCGACATAGTGGATGCTTCAGTAAGTTTTGATTTTTTACATCTCATTTTCTGACGAAAGGTACCCAAGTTTATATTATTTTAGAAATCTTTGCTCACTAAAATGGCAGCTGTCCTAGTTTTGGCTTATCATTGGGCCGCGAAAGGAAGTACTACTTAATTATCTAAGACTAAAAACATGAAATTACAAATCATCACCATTGGAGACGAGCTCTTAATCGGTCAGGTCATAGACACAAACTCTGCTTGGATGGGGCAGGAACTGAATAAAGTTGGCTTTGAAATAGACAGGATTACCTCTATTTCGGATGAAGGAGACAGCATAACAACAACATTACGAAGAGCGCTGGAAGCAGTCGATGTTGTATTGCTTACTGGGGGGCTTGGCCCCACAAAGGACGATATTACCAAGAAGGTGCTAGCTGATTTTTTCGATGCAAAAATGGTTTTTGACGAAAGTACCTTCAATAGAATCCAACGCCTCTTTGACAAGTTGGGCCGTTCTACTACGGATGCACATATGCAACAAGCTTACATGCCTGATAAGGCAACCATTCTTTTGAATAAAATGGGGACAGCCCCGGGAATGTGGTTTGAGGAAGAGGGAAAGGTAGTCGTCTCTATGCCTGGCGTCCCTTACGAGATGAAGTACTTGATGGAGGCCGAAGTGATTCCCAAGCTACTTAAACAATATCAAGGTACACCTGTGGTGCATCGTACTATTTTAACAGTAGGAGAGGGCGAATCTCGCCTGGCTAAGCGTTTAACACCTTTTTTGGATACTTTGCCAAATGCTATAAAAGTAGCTTATTTACCTGGCACTGGTATGGTTAGAATTCGGCTCACAGCTAGAGGGGAAAACGAGGCTAAACTGCAACAATTATTAGCGGAGAAAGTAAAAGAAATAGAAGGAATTATACCCGAATTTGTTTTTGGTTTTGATGAAGAAACGCTGGAAACTGCTTTGGGTTCTATTTTACAAAAACAAAATAAAATGATGGCCCTGGCAGAAAGCTGTACAGGGGGGCATATCGCACAGAGAATAACGAGTAAAGCTGGTTGTTCAGGGTATTTTGCTGGAGGCTTTGTTACTTATTCTAATGACTTGAAAATGAATATTCTGGGTGTAAAACCAAAAACCCTGAAAGAATATGGAGCAGTAAGTGAACAAACGGTGCTCGAAATGTTGGAAGGTTGCCTGAAACAAACAAAGGCAGATGTGGCGATTGCGGTTTCCGGAATAGCAGGCCCGAGTGGAGGAACGCCAGACAAACCCGTTGGAACCATTTGGATTGCTGCGGGAAGTTTGAAGGAACAACGAACCCGATTATTGCAATTGGGGAAAGATAGAACACGCAATATTGAATATACGGCTACTCAGGCGCTTAATATGGTGCGGGAGTTTTTGATTGGTAATTAAAAATGAGCGGATTTTTAACTTCAAGCGCAACCTCAACCTCAACTTCAATTGCCTTCTAACGTGAAAAAAGGCAAGAATAATTTCGTGTTCATGATCCATAAAGCACGGATGGTTTGCGAGCGGAGCGTTTTGAGGTTGCGCTTGAAGTTGAGGTTGCTGTTGAAAAGGGCTTGTGGTTGGCATAAACTAAGGTGAAGATAATTACCTTTTGTGTAATACTTACCTTATTTTTGCTGCCTGAAAATAGTACCACCATTCTATAAAATTACTCAGTATAGCCTCTGTTTTTACCAAACAAATTTTTAGGGCTGTATAAAATTATAATCAAAAACAGCGTTCTTCAATTAGTGCTTTTTGCAAAAGCATATTTTGAAGGCGGATATAAAAAAAAGTACAAATGGCTCAAGTTGAATTGATCATGCCCAAAATGGGAGAAAGTATCATGGAGGCAACCATCCTTAAATGGGTGAAACAAGTCGGTGATACGGTTGAAATCGATGAAACGATTTTGGAAATCGCAACAGATAAGGTAGATTCTGAAATTCCATCTCCAGTAGCTGGAACCATCGCAGAGATTCTTTTCAATGAAGATGATGTTGTTGAAATTGGAAAGGTAATCGCGATCATCGCTACTGAAGGAGAAAGTGTTGCACCTAAAGCATCTCCTGCAGTTAAGGAAGCATCCGTTTCTAATGGTGCTGTTAAAAAAGAAGTACCTGCTCCTCAACCTCAAGTAGCTACAGCAGTGATGGCAAGTGCTAATGGGAATGGATCTTCTGCAGTACTATCGGATGAGCGTTTCTATTCTCCCCTAGTTAAAAATATAGCTAAAACAGAAAATATAGGCGCTGCAGAATTAGCAACCATTCCTGGATCTGGTGCTAAAGGTCGGGTTACTAAAAACGATATGTTGAACTATCTCACCAATAGAGGTCAAGCTGTTCAAGTCGCTGTTCCTGCTACGCAACAAGCTGTTGCAGTTGCTCCCACTAAAAAAGCGCCTGCGCCATTGGTTAGCGGAGGTCCAGATACGGAAATCGTAGAAATGGATAGAATGCGGAAAATGATCGCCGACCACATGGTGATGTCCAAACACACTTCTCCGCACGTCACTTCTTTCATAGAAGCTGATGTAACAGACATTGTAAACTGGAGAAACAGTGTAAAAGGGCCATTCAAGAAAAAACACGGTCAGAATATAACATTTACCCCTATTTTCATGGAAGCTGTTGCGAAAGCTTTGCGTGATTTCCCAATGGTAAATGTATCGGTAAATGATAAACAAATCATTGTTAAAAAACGTATCAACATAGGAATGGCGGCAGCACTTCCTTCTGGTAACTTGATCGTTCCCGTTATCAAAGATGCAGATCAGATGAATCTTTTTGGATTGACCCAATCCGTAAATGATCTGGCAACAAGAGCTCGGGCCAATAAATTGAAACCTGAAGATATTCAGGGCGGTACTTTTACATTAACTAATGTAGGCACCTTTGGAAATGTAATGGGAACTCCAATTATTAATCAGCCACAAGTGGCGATTTTGGCAGTTGGTGCCATACGGAAGAAGCCCGCAGTTATGGAAACAGAATATGGAGATGTCATCGCGGTCAGACACATGATGTTCCTATCTTTATCATACGACCACAGAGTAGTTGATGGTTTCTTGGGTGGTTCTTTCCTCCGAAGAGTTGGGGATTACCTGGAAAGTTTTGATACTACACAGACGGTTGGATAGATTAGGAGTGATATAATTGCACGGAAGTTTTTCAACTTCAAGTGCAACCAGTCCGCACCGGAACGGGCGAGCCTCAACTTCAATCTCAAATCCCTCAATACGCAGTTGACTTGCGAACTGAAGGTTTGAGATTGAAGTTGAAAATCCTATTGAGAGCACTACACGAAATAATCTAAATTTTGATTCTTGAATTTTAAAAAAGAATTGATTAATTCTTCTATGGTCTAGCTATGGAAGAACTGTTCGACATTTAAAATTTAAGAAGAGAAATTAAATTAAAAACGGTAGCACATGCACAGCAGAATTTTATTTCTATTTTTGGTTTGTTTTTATAGCAGCATCGGAGTTGCTCAAAGTGGGGCGAAAAAGCTCAAGGCCGATGCGGAACGCTATTACAAAAATGCGAAATATCCAGAGTCACTCAACCTCTTTTTAAAATACCAGAGACTTAAGTCTGTAAGCAGTGATAGCCGATTGAAAATTGGCCATTGTTTTTTGGAAACCAATGAAGTGGATGAAGCGCTTCAATATTTGGAAGGTATCATAGCTGGAGAAAAGAAAGTGCCTGTATTGGCATATTATTATAAGGCACGAGCTTTTCATGTACAACATCGATTCAAAGAAGCAGCTTCCACATATAAAGAATTTCTTTCGGCCACGGCTAAAAAAGGACATCCTTTCAGAGATGCTTCTAAAGATGCACTGCTCAGGTGTGTCAACGGTTTTAATTTCGCAGACCTCAGTCAGCAAGTCATTGTAGAAAATTTAGGAGAATTAGTCAACGATGTTGGAGACGACATGGCTCCAGTATTAAGCCCTAATCACGATGGGCGGATTTATTTTTCCTCTTCACGTGCAGGTAATGTTGGAGGATTGCGATTGAAAAATGGGACAAAAGATGACGTCTTTGGCAAGCCCAAAGCGGATATGTTTACCTGCGAAATTGTTGATGGAGGACAATGGGGGGGAAGTCGTGCGCTGAATCCTTTGTTGAATTCTTCCAAACACGATAAAGTCCTGAGCTTTAATTCCAATGGTTCTGTACTTTATTACTTCAATGGCGTTCATTTGCATAGTGGAGAAAGTTTTGTAGACACTTTTGGAACAGAGAGTGCTACGCAACGACCACACTTTTACAGCCCAGCTATTGCTGAAAATGGAGATGTAGATTTGTTCTTTTTCAATGACACAATCATGCTTTTTTCCAGTGATAGGGATGGTGGCTATGGCGGTAAAGACATTTATATTAGTTCTGTTACAAACGGTAGATGGTCTGCTCCAGCTAATTTAGGACCAACGATAAATTCTGCCTACGACGAAGTCACCCCCTTTCTCGCCGTTGATGGAAGGACGCTTTATTTTAGTTCTAATAATTTAAAAAGTCTAGGTGATCTTGATGTATTTAGAAGTCGATTTAATGATCGAACCTTGGCATGGTCTGAGCCTGAAAATTTGGGAATTCCGTTTAACTCTGCCCGCGAAGATGCTCATTTCAAATTAAGCCAGGATGGTATGAAGGCATTTTTTAGTTCCTCTCGAATTGAGAGTATAGGACAGCGCGATATTTATGTCAGTTATTTTAGTGCGACCCGTGGAGAACAAAGGAGATCGAAGCCCGCAATTTTTACGGAAGTGCTTTATGCAAAAAATAAACCGACAACGGATTTGGCTGGTACGGGTAATGTTTCCGAAAACACCAGTGACGACTGGAGATCCTCTGTATTGACCACAAACACAGAAGAGGTAGAAACGTTTTCATTTCCTTCATTGATGTTTGGTCAAAACGGAACGATCCTAACTAAAGAAAATAAAATAATTCTGGAAGATGTAGCCTCATTGTTGCGAAAATATCCTTCTGTGAAGTTAGAATTTGTTAGTCACTCTGATCAAACTGGCCCCGTTAAATTTGATTTGTATTTTTCAGCAAAGAGAGGGCAAGAGGTGGCCAACTATTTGGTTGGAAAAGGTTGTGCTCCTAGTAATATTTATATTCGGGGTTGCGGAGCCAGTTATCCCATTGCAAAAAATCAAACAGAAGGTGGTGCCAGTGATATTGGTAAAAAGCTAAACCGACGAATTGATATGGTTTTTCATCGAGTGGCTGGTAAACCGATAAAAATAGAGCAAGAAGAAACGAAAGTTCCTGCCTTCATCAAATCAGAGGAATGGGATAATTATGACAATGCCATTAGAGGCTTGTCCTATAAAATTCAAATTGCCGAAATAAAACAAATGTACAATGGCGATTTGCTCTCCAAGTTACCCAATTCAACAATTGAGGCCAATGCGGCTTCAGATACTTACCAATATACAGTAGGTTTATTCCGAAACTTTTCTTCCGCCCGTACTTTGCAACTAGAACTGGTTCGCCAGGGTATCAAGAGGGCATACGTTGTTCCCTACATAGATGGGTTAAGAGCATCGATTAATGATTCGAGAATATTCGCTACAGCCTACCCTGACTTATACAATTACCTCCGGTCTGTCGAAGAATAAGAAAGTTCTGTATAGGTCAAAGTAACTTTAAGTCTTTGTTTTTTGAAAAGGCAGTAAAAAGAGTCATCTTAGCGAAAATTTAGTAACAACAACAAAATAAAGTTAGATTACTACAATCATTTAGTGAAAGCAGAATGACCAAAGAGAGCGTGTTCTAACCAAATGATTGAGTTTAATAATGGTCTAAATCAATCCGTTTCGGTCAAGCGGCTTATTTTTTGTGTCACACCTAAAGAGATGAATAAAATAGAATTTTTTAGAGAGAGTCTCAGGAATCTTAAAACAGTGGGTACCATTACCCGAAGTTCTAAGTTTTTGTGCAAAGGAATGATCGAACCTGTTGATTTTAAAAAAGCAGATGTAATCGTGGAATTGGGTGCTGGGGATGGAGTAGTCACTGAACACATCCTCAACGCGATGAAGCCAGATGCTAAGCTCTTTGCTTTTGAAGTCAATAAGCCGTTCTGCGACTTGATGCGTGAAAAATTCAAAAATGATAAACGCTTAGAAGTAGTAGAAGAATCAGCGGTTATTATAGGAGATGTTCTTAAGAAACATAATATCCAACAAGCAGATTACGTAATTTCTGCGATTCCATTTGTTTCACTTCCTGACGAGTTGGGCTACGAAATAGTAACCGCTTGTAAAGATATTATAAAACCTAAAGGGCTCTATATCCAAATTCACTATTCTTTATTGATGAAGAAAATGTACAAAAAGATTTTTGGAAATGTGGATGTCAGTTTTGTACCGTTGAATATTCCGCCGGCTTTTGTATTGGTGAGTGAGGTTGATGAATAGGTTAGTGATAAGGTTTTCCTTGCTTCACTTAACGGCACATTTTAGGAAAACCTTTTCTAC
>CAZDTI010000278.1:0-4433 GCA_964508085.1 uncultured Saprospiraceae bacterium
CAACTGATGAAAAAAGCACGGAAAGCCTTGAAGGATTCTTACTCGCCATATAGCAATTTCAAAGTAGGTGCAGCAGTATTGTTAAAAAATGGAAAGGTGGTGGTTGGAGCGAATCAGGAAAATGCAGCTTACTCCGTTTGCATCTGTGCGGAACGGACTGCATTGTCAAATGCCTCCTCGCGTTATCCTAAAGTGCCTGTGGTGGCTATCGCGGTAACTGCTGAAACTGAGAAGAAAAAAATAAAGGAGCCCGTTTCTCCATGCGGGACTTGTCGGCAATATATTTCCGAAGTAGAAAATCGCTACAAACAAAATATCAGAATAATTATGCAAGGAGTGGAGGGGCCCGTATATATTGTGCCTTCCATTAAGTCTTTATTACCTTTGTCTTTTGATGGATCGTTATTGTAAGAAAATTGGTTTAAATCCAATAACAAATACGAGAGTGTTCAATAAAGCAGACTCTTTAGGGATTTAAGGGCTGCGCTAGGAAATGACACAGAGGTAGAACAGTCCCACAAATCCAGTTTGAAATTCTATTTTGCTTAGAATCTAAATACTATTCCTTCTTTCCACCAGCAGAAAAACTAACCCACATGTCTCCCTTCCTAAAATTGATTTGGATATCGATATGCTGCTTCCCTTTTTGCCTTTTTGCGCAAAATACCATAGTGACAATGGATCTTATTGATGAAAAAGAAGGTATGCGTAATAACCTTGTTAGAGATGTTGCCACCGATAGCCGTGGATTAATCTGGATAGCAACGCCTAATGGCCTACATCGTTATGATGGTTATTCTTTTTCTATTTATGATAATAGTTTAAAAAGCCCTGCTCCACTATCAAGCTATAATATCTACTCTGTAGTTGAAGATGTGAATGGTGAAATTTGGGTGGGAACAGACAATGGTATCAACGTAATAGATCCAGAAACCCCAACTGTTCGGAGTTACTATAATAAAGGAAACGAAGAATATCCCCCCGTGGAAGGGAAGATTAGATCTTCAAAGGTAATAAGAGATATAAATGATTCCATTTGGTTCTTAGAAGGTGGTATTTTGGGCAGATACAGTGAATCACTAGGTTTTCAATTTCCTTATAGAAAAGACTACCCTTTGTTTACTGAATTCTTTATTAACAAAGAGAATCAGATATATTTAAGAAATGAAAATATAGGGGCAACTTATATTCTGAATGAGAAAGAAGTGCTAGTAGACATAGTGAAAAAGACAGTTTCTGATACCCTTCCGATGATAAGCGCTATAGGAGGTTTTTTGTTCCATAATGAGGAAGAACAAATAAATATTTATCATTTTGATCAGCAGATTTATACTTATGATTTAATAGAAGATAGCCTTCGATTTGTACCAAAGAAGAAGAATAGTATAAACGATATCGTCAGTCAAATAATAGGACGAAAACTAGATTTCAACCCACCTACTATCAATTCAACTAAGAAAAGGGATATGCATAAAGTATTTAAGGTTGAAAAAGGAGAAGGTAATTTGTACTGGATCGGGACTAATCGGGGACTCCTTAAGGTAACTTTAGAAGAATCCTTTTTTCAATTTGAGGAGCAGTTGGATCAAGCGAGCTTGCGTGGATTTTATGAACATGATAACGGAGATATTTATATTGCGGGTTATACACCATACAATCTGCATCGTTATAATTTGAACAAAGGAGTGCTCCAAAATATACAAGGTGTTAATAATGCTTGGAGTGTAAACCGGTTAAATAAAGACTCGTTACTTTTGACTAACGACGGTTTGTCGTATCTGCTATATTTTGATGTTAATAAGCAGAAAATAGTGTTTAATAAGAATGTAAGTAATCAGTTGAATCAAGTGAGGGCTACAATCGTGTTGCCAAATGGTCAAGTGATTTTTGGATCGGAGGTCGGCGGTTTATTTATCGCACACAAGTCGAACATCAGTGAAGTTAAGCGATTTACCTTCCAAACTCCGGATCCAATATTAGATGATATTAAAGTGAATTGTGCTTATCAAGAATCTGATTCGGTCTTTTGGCTGGGTTCTACAAATCGAATTGTTGAGGTCGATCTAAAAGAAAAAAAAGCGATAGCCCATGACATTATTGATTTGAATAACGAAAAAAGAGGAGGAAGAGAGATTTGGGATATCTATAGAAATTCAGAAGGTAATTTTTGGTTAGCTACCACAAATGGACTGGTTTATTACGACTTACTTACCAAACAATCAAAATTCTATTTTACAGTAGACGGACTCTCAGACAATTTGGTTTATAGCATATTGCCAGAGGATAGTACTGCATTATGGCTGTCCACCAATAATGGTTTATCTAAATTTGATATTTCACAACAGAAGTTTTACATCTATACGGAGGCGAATGGGATTCGAAACCATGAGTTCAATCGAAACTCCGCTTTGGCAACTAAGGATGGGCAATTCTTTTTTGGTGGGGTGAATGGATTTAGTTCTTTTTATCCTGGAGAAATTAAAGAAAATGAATTCAACTTCAGACCCTTCATTAGCGCTTATTCCATTTTTGATCGATCGAAGAACAAGTTAGTAGAATATGTACCAGAGTTAGAAGATGGACAAACCATTCACTTAGATCCAGATAACCGAAATATCACTTTTAGGCTGGCCTTGACGGATTATAGAAATACGGAACAAGCGAGTTTCGATGTCATGCTTCAAGGATTTGATAAGGAATGGATTACCGTTAGAAATACCAATGAAATCCGATACACGAATTTGAATGAAGGGGATTATATTTTCAAAGTGAGAGCGACCAATGCATATGGACAAACCAGTTTGAAGGAGGATTTTGTGCACTTAGTAGTGGTTAAACCCTGGATTACTTCTATTTGGTTCTATGGCTTAATTGCAGCTTTGGTACTAGGTTCAATCTTCGCTAGTTATTTTTCCCAGATCAAAAATGAAAGAAAGACCAATCGTCTACGAAACAGAATAGCAAATGACCTGCATGATGAAGTAAGTAACACGCTAAATAATATCAGGATCGTAACTTTAGATGCAAGAAGGGGAGGGAGAGAAGCTAATTCAGAGGACGTTGATAAAATAGAGGCTATGAGTTCTTATGCGATTGACCACTTACAAGATGTAATTTGGGCAATTGATCTAGAGAATCAAAATATCAAGTATTTGCTTTTTAGAATGCAAGATAATATAGATTCCATGTTACGCGATCGGCATATTCCTGTTGAATTGAAAAAAATCAACTTGGATGAAGAGGCCACTCTCGATTTCCTATTTCGAAGGAATCTACTATTGATTTTCAAAGAGGCTTTATCCAATATTGTCAAGCATTCTAAGCCCTCTAAAGTGGAGGTGATTATCGGTAATATCAATGGACGGTTTACACTCTCCATTAAGAATTACATTGATGAACGTTTGGAAGCACCGTATAAAACGGGCAGAGGCACTATTAGTATGACCCAACGAGCAATGGCGTTAAAAGGAAAATTAGAAACGAAGGACAGTGGAGAAGCCTATGAAGTGCTATTGACTTTAAATAAGGCCTTGTAGATGATTTTGAGTAGTTCCTTAAAAATTCAGAGGGGAGCCAAATTAATGACATCCCCTTCTGATAACCCCAAAAAACTAAATAGTGTCTTTAAATAGCTTGTAGCTTATATTTTTATTAGTGTGTTAATTACAAGAACAAATTTGAGCAAAAATTCGCAATTCAGCAAGTAAATTTTTTTTAAGAAAAAAACGATCGGAATGGCTAGAAAGAAAAGAATATTCTATTCGTTTGATTAACAATGACTTACAGCGTGTCTTTCCACAATTGATGATAAAGGCAAGATAATAAAATTAAAATATCCTTGATTTTTTATTCAGTGACTACATCAAAGTGTAGTTGGTAGTTTGCTAGTCAACACCGAATTACAGCTGTAACTCTCTGAAAAAAGTTGTTTCGTCAATGAAAAGCGAATTGTGTGAGATTGATTTATAAGCTTTTAGAGATTGGATGGATAAGTAAGAATGAGACTGTTCCATAAAGTGTATCGACGGGCAGATTTCCTTTTAGGGATTAAGGGCTGAGAGAGTACTGACACGCTTAGTAGAACAATCCTCTAAGGATCAAATATTAAGGACTTCTCAGAAAATTCAGAGGGGAGCCAAACTAATGACATCCCCTTCTGATAACCCCAAAAAACTAAATAGTATCTTTTTAGTGGTATAGCTTATTATTAATTTTTGTTAAAGATAAATTTAGTCGAGCTTTAATTGCTCTGTCATACAAATATGCGGAATTTTTTTCATAATCCAAACATTAAAGGGAAAATTAAATGTATATACATGCTTTTTTTTCGTTCACTGGATATTTATTGAAATTAATGCTCGCCATAAGCACTGTTCTAAAAATTCAGAGGGGAGCCAAACTAATGACATCCCCTTCTGATAACCCCAAAAAAC
>CAZDTI010000278.1:4533-11579 GCA_964508085.1 uncultured Saprospiraceae bacterium
AGCCAAACTAATGACATCCCCTTCTGATAACCCCAAAAAACTAAATAGTATCTTTAATATATGTTGATATTTTAAATTATATAAGGTGATAGTTAAAATCACCTAATGAAAAACAGTTCAAATATCTAAAAAATATACCGATTTACAAATTGGAATAATCTTTTATAGTTATATGTCTTCGTGCAAATTATATAAGAAAAAATCATATTAAGTTGAAATTCAATTATTTATCCTCAAAAAAATAAAAATACAAGGGCATATGTTTTTGTAAAACTTACAATATGTAGTTAACTTTTTCCATGCAACTACATGGTTATGTAGTTTTTTATAGGCCAAAATGCTCTTTTTGGCAAATTTTATATTAATATTACATAGAGGAACTTTAAAATAATTGCGCAGCTTCGTATTCTTGCCCCCTAGTAACAAAGCCTATTTAAAATTCTCTAAAATCAGAAGTATACAAATGCTGCATCTAGAAAATGATACGTTCAATATGACTAAAGTTATTATTATTGAAGACAATCATGACCTAAGGGAACGGCTAAGGAAATTAATGACAGACTCCAATGTCCTGGATTGTATTTTAGCTGTAGACTCTATGGAGCGTTTTATGAAATATAGCACAGATCAGCTGGAAACACCCGATATTATTCTAACAGATATTGGCTTGCCTGGTATTTCTGGAATTGAAGGAATACCTTACTTTCGAAAAACATACCCTGAAGCTGAGGTGATCATGCTGACGGTACATAAAGATCCTGATAAAATATTCAAAGCAATTTGTGCGGGTGCTACTGGTTACCTTTTAAAAGATACCAGCTTTGAAGATTTAGAAAAGCAACTAAAACAAATCAATGAGAAGGGAGGCTCAGCATTATCTCCTCAGGTAGCGAGAAGAGTTCTAGATTATTTCCAACCTTCGAAGTCTAAAAAACAGATTGCTGATAAAGCAAAGCTTTCCAAAAAAGAGCAGCAAATTGTTGTTTTTCTTGTAGATGGTTTATCCTATCAAAAAATTGCGGAACATCAAGGTATTACTATAGATGGTATTCGCTATCACATTAAAAACATCTACAAAAAACTACACGTTAAGTCTAAAGCAGAAGTCATAAAAAAATACATGGGAAAAGATCGCGATTCCTGGTTTTGATTTAACTTTTATAGCCTTACAAATCCCGTTTCTGTAAAAGCCAATAACACAAACCAAAGATCAAGGTAGTGTATATACTGGCCGTTATAACTGCCTCTGTTGGTTCCAGTAAAAAGGTGAATTTATTCTCAGCCATAAAATCTTCCAGCATGTCCACAAAGGGAACAGGAACTAAATCCTCCATCGAATTCATAGGATAAAAATGCATACTTTTATTCTTGAAATTCCGCATATGTACGCCATATCTAAGTAGCGGTTCTAATGCAATATTATACATCAAGTAAAGTACTAGGGCCAAACCTGTTCGCCGGAATACCAATCCAAATAACATGGCCACACTCATAAAGCCTAAAGACATTAGGAAAAAACGAGGAACAAAGTCTATCTCCTGCAAGAATTTAGATAGGTAAAAGGTGTCTGTTTGGAAAAAACCAATGACAACACAACAAAGCATATAATACAAGGTCGCCCCAAAACTCAAAGCAATAGCCCAAGTTAATTTTGATAAGAAGAAATCTCGTCTGGTCATTCCCGTAATGATATTCTGGCGCAAGGTCTTATTAGAATATTCCGTGGTGATCGACAAAATCATGGCAAAGCCAAATAAGAAGAAGACCATCCAATTTCCTAAAAAACCAAGATACTCCCAGATATTTGGAAACATAAAAAAGCTCTTCATCTCCTGCTCTGCTATTTCTGGTTTTGGTATGGCTAGTATCAAAAGGAAAATTCCCGGCATTACGATCATGTATAAAATCGCCATTACCCGAAAGACGGCATTCTTATTAAACTTTTTCCACTCTAATTGGAGATAATGTAGCATTGTTGTTAATTTGTCAAAAGTGAATAGACCTGCTCCCTTTCTTGCAAAAGGACTACGAATCGCTTACTTATTTTTCGTGATTTCTAAAAATTCTTCTTCTAGACGTTTTTGCCTCATCGCAAGATGTTCCAGCACAATCCCATTGTCAAAGGCCAATTGATTTATGGTCTTACTCGAAGTATCCGCTGCCATTCGGGCTAATAGCAGATTGCCTTTTTGTTCTATATTTCGAAAAGCTGGAAGCTTTTCCAATAAACTTCTCAATAGCTCATTTTGATCACAGCTTACTTCTAGGGTTATGTCACTATTAATAATAGAACCAACTGGACCAGCAGCAAGTAATTTTCCTTTTTTAATGATGGCCACATGTGAACAAACCTTTTCAACCTCATCTAAAATATGACTGGCCATAAATATGGTCTTCCCGGACTTCGCTATGTTTAAAATGATACCACGAATTTCTGCAATGCCCTGTGGATCGAGACCATTAGTCGGCTCATCGAAAATCAATACTTCTGGGTTTCCAATCATACTCGCAGCAATCGCAAGGCGTTGTTTCATCCCCAAGGAATAAGTCTTAAAAGCTGAAAATTTACGATCGGCAAGGTTCACCTGTTCCAAAATTTCAGGGATTTGACTTTTGGGAGCTTTCTTGATATGCGCGACGATTTCAAGATTGTCCATTGCATTTAGATATGGGTAGAAGTTAGGCGTTTCCAACAGCGCCCCTACGTGTTTGCGGGCATGAGCACCGTATTTTCCTTCAAACCATTGATAGGAACCACTGTCTGGATGAGTGATCCCAAGAATCATCCCTAAAGTTGTTGTTTTTCCAGAACCATTTGGTCCCAAAATACCGTATATGCTACCAGCTTCGATCTGGAGATTGAGGTTGTTAACCGCATGAATACGTCCGTAGCGCTTATTTAGCTGATTTATTTGTAGTACTGACATGGCGTGAAGGTAATTGAAAATTGAGAATTAAAAATTTAAATTTAGACGAACGTACTGATTTGTGGGTATGGTGGCTGTAATTAAGGATTAAGGAGATCTGCTATCTTATTGAAAAGAGACCCCAATATAGACATGAAGACGTAATGGGTTTTGGAGATGAAGAAGAACTGGTTCTATTTCGGTTTCTGACACTGGTGCGGTCATAAATACCATTAGGAAAAACAGTTTGTAGGCCGTAAATATCAGAATGGGATTGAGGATATTAGAAAGGCACCAATTATGCATAGAATTATTTTGATATTCCGTTCGAAGGAGGTACAAACGAGTCAAGGAATAATCTTACATTTGCAAAAAATAAAAACACAGATAACATGTCAACAATAGTGAAAACAGTATTATCAGATCGGATTCTAAATATGGAAGAATCTGCGACTTTAAAGATGGCTCAATTAGCACGTGATGTAGCTGCTCAAGGCCACGATGTGATTAGTCTTAGCTTGGGGGAACCTGACTTTGACACGCCAGACCATATTAAAGAAGCTGCGATGCAAGCACTTCGGGATGGTTATACCAAATATACACCAGTTCCAGGACTTATGGTTTTGCGAGAAGCTATAGCTAAGAAATTCAAAACAGAGAATAACCTGGACTATGGAACCAATCAAATAGTGGTCTCCAACGGTGCGAAACAAACGATCTCAAACATTTGTATGTCATTGTTGAACGAAGGAGATGAAGTGGTTATCCTTGGGCCGTACTGGGTTTCTTATTCGGCTATTGTTTCTTTGGCTGGGGGAGTGCCAGTTGTGATATCTGCTGGGATTGAGGATGACTATAAAGTGAAACCAGAGCAACTAGAAGCTGCGATTAGTGATAAAACAAAGTTTGTGCTATTTTCTTCTCCTTGCAACCCAACCGGTTCCGTTTTTACAGAGGAAGAGTTGAGAACGTTTGCGTCCATTATTGCAAAGCACGAGGACGTCTATGTGGTAGCAGATGAAATATATGAGTATATTAATTTCACGCCTCGTCATTTCAGTATTGGTTCTGTCGAAGAAATAAAAGATCGAGCAATTACGGTGAATGGTTTTTCCAAAGGATTTGCAATGACCGGTTGGAGATTGGGATACATGGGGGCACCCGTAGCGATAGCAAAAGCTTGCGCTAAAATACAAGGACAAAATACTTCTGGTGCAACGGCCTTCGGACAAGTGGCAGGTGCTTATGCCCTGGAAGCGGATAAGACGGCTTCTCATGAAATGCGCGCCGCATACTTGAAACGCCGTGACCTTGTAATCTCATTGTTAAATGAAATTCCAGGTTTGAAAACCAATAATCCCCAAGGAGCGTTCTACATTTTCCCAGATTGCAGTGCTTACTTTGGCAAATCAGATGGAACTACTACAATCAATAACGCGAATGATTTTTGTGAATACTTATTGAACAATGCTTATGTAGGAGTCGTAACAGGTTCTGCTTTTGGCGCTGATAATTGTTTCCGGATTTCTTATGCTGCTTCTGAGGAGCAGTTGACAGAGGCTATTAAAAGAATGAAAGAGGTGTTGGGCAAATTGAGCTAATTCAGAGGTAAGCACTAGAGCTTGCATTGCTTAAAGAATAGACGCTACGAAGGCGCTACGTTTATATTAAACGTAGCGCCTTCGTTTTAACGTAGCGATCGATTATCCTTTAGGCTGGAACTACAACATAAAGGTAGTTAAAACACAATACTCACATCTCCTCTATAAAATAAAGTAAACCCATCCAAATAAGTAACCTCCGCAATCCAAGTATAAACCCCTCCATCCATCCGTTTACCTTTGAAATCTCCATTCCACCCTACACGATTGTCACCAGATGGAAGATCAAAAGCCTCATAAACCTGCGCTCCCCAACGATTATAGACCTTTAGAAAGTTGATATTAGCAACAGACTTTCCAGGATAGACCGAAAAGATGTCATTTATACCATCGCCATTTGGAGAAAAGGCATTAGGGAAATAAACGTCACGGTTCTTAATGACAAATACATTTATACTATCCGTATCTACACATTCGTCAATAGATGTCACCGTTAAAATATACGCTGTTTCATTGACAGGATTAACTTTTGGACGAAGACAAGTATCACAATCAATAAACAAATCCGGAGTCCATTGAATATCTGTAAGTGTTGTGTTGTTTGTTAAAGTTGGTATGGTGATGTCACAACCAAGACTTATTTCTAAATCCGAATCAAAAATGATTTCTGGAATATCCGGAATGTCCAGAGTAGCAGAAGTGTCAACCATACAGCCATTGTCGTCCAGTACATAAAAGGTATAATCTCCAGGATTTAGGTCATTAAAAGTAAAGAACAAAGCAAAGGAATCATTGTCCATCGAATAAAGATAGGGTGGGGTGCCGCCTTCTATTCCCATAGAATCTAGTGTAATTATGCCTGTATCATATCCATCACAATTTGGATCAATGAAATTAACGTAAGGTTGAATAACGGGAGGTTCCGTCAAGTCTGTTTCGGTGGTTACCTCACAGCCGTTGGCATCTGTCAAACTAAGCACATAATTTCCAGCACTTAATCCGACAATACTATCCGCTGTTCCACCAGTACTCCAGAGGTAGGTATATGGAGGAACACCACCCATTGGGAATCCCCAGACACTACCATCAGCACCACCAAAACAGCTGAGATTATAGTCGTCAATTTCAGTGGGATCCACCGAAACACTTAGGACTGGAGGGTCAATAACCGAGACAAAATCAACAGATTGATTTCCGAAGGTATCAAAGATCTCTAAGATGTAATCTCCGGCAGGGACATTAGGGATTGTATTGTTATCCAACAATGTGGTGTTACCATTTCCACCAATACTTGGGTCTGTGATATGTGCCCAGGTATAGGTGAAAGGAGGGGTGCCATTTTCTACGGAAAAGGTAAGGAAACCATTGCTCTCTCCAGTACAAATCGGGGCTATGAAACCTGTATCTGTTTCAATGTTACATTCTACAATGAATAAGTCTAAAGTAACAATACTATCACAATCCATCATCGTTGCAATGGTGTCGATGTAAAACCCAGTTTCGGTATAAGGAATGCTACCAACAAAAAAGGTATCCTCCGCACACATGTTGATGTCAATAAAAGCTTGGGCTTGTGGTAATATTTCAAGACTTACAAAAATAGCAGAATCACAACCGTTTTCTAAAGTGATATGAAACTCATATTCACCAGATTCACACAAAACGGTATCTGCTACTTCCAAACAATCATTATCACAAAGGACTTCATCAAGAATTAAGGTTTCCGGAGTTCTGACCTGATAGGTGATGCAATTTGGTGCCGCTTCATCGCAAGCATTGGCAGCGGAAACACAAACCTCATAAGTACCATCATTGGGAAAGGAAATATCCGTTGTTTGATTTAAGTTAGAATGAGCTACACCATCTGTTGTCCAGTAAAACAAAGTCGCTCCAGGAGAATCAGATACAGAGAAGGTTGCTGGTAATTCAGGACAAGTTGATTCTGTTTCTACTGAAATATCTCCAGTAGCATTAATTGGAGAAACTTCTGTACTACCGGAAAGAACATTAAAGGTCCAGTCACAAATACATCCATCAGAACCATCCATGATCAGGTAGTAATGTGCCCCTATGGTTAGTGGGGAGAAGTTGGTAAAAGTAACGGTAGAGTTAGGAGCAACATCTGTATCACAATCCGTTATTGAAGTGAAAGTCTCACAATCTGAGCTTTCAAAGAAGCCAATCTCTAATCCAGTATTCAAAGTACAGTTGGTTACTTCTACCTCTATTTCGATATCCTCACTCCCCGCAATGAATGAGATGAAGTTAATATTGTTATAAATTGTTGTACAGAAGTTTGGAATTATTTGACCTTGAGCAGTAAGGTTGTTTCGGCCTGTAAAACCATCTATATCGCAAATCACACAAGCCTCTGCACATGTAGAAGTCATTCCAGGATTTGGTCCACAGGGAGCGGGTTGGGCGAAGGTAGGCAATTGTAGAGCGAGCAGAATTATTGAGAACAGTAACTTACGGATCATAGTCGGAATTTTATTTGCATTTAAGATAAGACAAATAAAATAAACGCTGCCCCTATGAA
>CAZDTI010000279.1:0-9348 GCA_964508085.1 uncultured Saprospiraceae bacterium
GGTTGATGAACCCGACCAGTAATCGGTTCAAAGTTATGAATGGAGAAAGCATATGGATAAACATAACCGTCCCACCCAACTACATCAAATGGATGACTGAGGTAATGATATGGGTAAATGTTATCCTGTTTTTTAATGTACAGTAAAAAATTCCCTTGCTCATCATGAGTTTCTAACGCTGATGGTTTACGAATGTCTCTTTCACAGAATGGAGCATGCTCCATGAGTTGTCCAAATTTATTTCTATATCGATTTGGTGTAACAATCGGACTGGTTGATTCGACTATGAATAGTCTGTTATTTTCGTTCTTAAAATCCATTTGATAGATCGTGCCTCTGGGTATCACCAAGTAATCACCATATTCAAATGGGATATTCCCATACATAGTTCGCAAGGTTCCAGAACCTTCGTGAATGAAGATGACTTCATCCGCATCCGCGTTTTTGAAGAAGTAATCTCGAAAACTTTTGCGCGGAGCTGCCAAGACAATTTTACAATCATTATTAACCAATACCGCTTTTCGACTTTTCAAATAGTCATCCTCTGGCGACATCTGATAGCCCATCAAACAACGGTGTTTTAGCTGCTTGTCATGAATTGTTTTGGGTGCTACGGAATATGGATCACCAACCTGAACAATTTGCGTAGGAGGATTACAGTGATACAATAAAGAGGAAAGATCACTAAATCCTTCGGTTGAGAATAATTGTTCACTGTACAAATTGCCATCAGGTTTCCTGAATTGCGTGTGGCGTTTGGGTGGAATTTTTCCTAAAGTAAAATAATGCATAGTTAGATTATTTTTCGTTTTTCTTGTCCAGATTATCAAATACAACATTCAACAAGCTCGTCATTTCTCCGAGCTGCTTTTTGGTCAAACCATTCCAACTAGTTTCCCGAAAAGATTGGACCACTGGTAAAATATCCTTCACTTGCTCCTTTCCTTTTTTTGTAATTCTAATGTTAAACTTTCTCCGGTCTACAGCATCGGGTACTCGTTCTATCAACCCTTTATTACTGAGAATATCCAAAATTCGGGTAACAGTGGGGGCGTCTTTGAAAGTAGAAGAAGCTATTTCGTATTGACTGGAACCATCTTTTTTATAAATTGCCTTTAGCAAAATCCATTGATCGACGGTAATATTTATCTGCGCATCACGAAGCATTTTTTGGTAATATTGCTTCATACGTTTGGCAGTTCGCTCTATAACAAAACCAAAAGAATCAGAGGGATCATCGCTGGGAACTTTTACTCTAGAAGACATAATTTTTATTTAGTTGTCATACTAATTATACGCAAGGTAATAATTAGAAACTACAAATAAAAATTATTACAAACTAGAGGAGATTTTTCTATTGCTTTATGGCGTTTTTATTGGAATATGAGGTCATCCCTAGACGGTGAAAGACAAGATATTTATACTACTTGGACAACCGTAGGATAAGGCAGACTAATTCTGTCATCCTAAATGAGTACAACAAGTCGAAGAGGAGCAACAGAAAACTTAATTCTTCTTCGTAATACTTCCCATATCGTCATTCAAACGACTGGCCATTCTTTGAATAGCATCTACGATATTATCAATAGCTGGAGGGTAATTAACATATTGCACTTTGTTCTTGTCTTTACCAAAGATACTAATCGTTACTACCCTTTTTCGATTGCCGTAGGCCACGGCAAGTCGGAGAGGAATAGGAGTTGGTTTGGAATGTTTTCGTTCCTGACAGAAGGCAGATTCACAATCGTACATCCTATCAAATTCAAAGAAATTCTGTGCGATGATGAATTCAGCAAACATCTCCAACTCATCACGGGAGATGTTCTTTTTAATGACGGTTAAGCCACTATTCAGTCCCTTATATTCTTTGACCAAGCGGCCATCAGATTTAATGTAAATATAATCACGCAATACAGGGTCAATCCCTCCATAATAACCACCACCAATCAATTCAATACTGATAAAAACTTCTTTTTCTTTTTTCTTCTTCGAACGGTTTCTCTTCTTCTTTTTTCGCTTCTGTCCAAAGGCAAAACGACGATTTTTTCGCTGGCGAGTATCTTCTCTTTCTACAATCACATCCGGAAGTTCATAAGCTGGCTTCACGAATGGAGCATCTGCACTTTCAACTCTTACAAAGTGATACTGGTAGGTTCCTTTACTATTAGGCTGAGTAAACTCTAATAGCAACGTTTTCTTATTGATCTCTGTGATCTTAAATTTCTTAATATGCTTAAAACTATAGAAAAGATCTTTTTCATTAAGGCTCCAAGTACCCCTAGTCAATTCGCCATTGAGGTACTGTTCATAAATATAATCGTATCGGAAATGCAGATAATAGTCGTAAAAATCTTCTGCCTGATGAATAATCGTGTTTGATTCTAGATGCAATGCATAAGTATATCGCCACTTCGTTTCTGCTATTGCTCTTTCTATTTCAGAGGAGTAAGCAACACCAGCATCTGGCGAGTCCGTCTGAGCATAAAGGTCTCCACAGAAAAAAAGAAGGATAAAAAGGGTGATTGTTGTGTATTTATTCATAATGTTATAAAACGGCACATCAGAATCGGAAACCAAGAGTCACAATTACTTTGTTAGTAATGGATTCATTCGTAATGTTTTGTTCATCTGCTGGGTTTACCATAGCATATGGGCTGTAGTCATTTGTGAAAGAAGTGCGTTTATACGCCACGTCTAGATAATAGCTTTCTTGTCGCATTCCTAGGCCTAAACTATAGCTTGGATCAAATGATGATTTATCCGCATAAGATGTGCCAAACATCCCATATCCCGCGCGAAATCTAAATTTATCGACTGCCAATTCACCTCCAAGCTTAAAATTAATAGCATTTGTTAGATTATCATCTATTTCCTGATTTAAAGCATCTTCCAATTGTTGAGAGAAGGTATCAGAGTTATCTTCCGTAAGATCAAAGGAATTGCCTTTATAATTCAAATACTCTAACTCTGCGCTTATAAAACCACGCCTTTTAATCAGAACCGCCAAGCTACCAATAACTCTTCCAGGCGTACGAAGACTATAATCGAATGGCCCTCCCTCCACAGGTCCGCCATTGGTATCAAAATTTCCACCATCATCTGTATAATCATAATTAAAAGAATTTTCCCAACTATCAGTTAATTGGAGTGATGTCGGCGTATGAAAGGCTAAACCAACTCTTAACATCTGGATAGGGCGATAGATAACTCCAAGCTTTAGGTTAAAACCAGCTCCTGTTGTTGATATCTCTTCTCTAAAAGTCAAATCATTGAAAAAAGGCACTTCGTCTCCTGGATCTCGTTCACTATAAGTTCGTTCTATCTTATATCTCATAATAGGAACACCTAAGGTCAGTCCCACCATTAATTTATGGTTGTAGTTCCCCGCAAAGGAAAACACCAGTTCATTCATAGCTCCAGTCATTTTTACTTCTTCTTCCCTTTGTATTTCTGCTCCAGGTGCCAGTTGGAAATCGCTTTCGTAAGAATTATCTCCATTGTCGTCATAGATAGCTAGGGTATTATAAGCCAATCCATCTTCAAAAGGGTAAAGATTATCAAAATCAAAGCCTTCTGCTTGCTCTACGAAGCGGTCTACAATAGACCCTTGAGATTTACCCTCGTAGCTAAATTCTTCGAAAAAGTCGACTAATTTATTCACCCCAATCCCAAAATTGAAGGCTTCCCATTTTGTAGTAACTGGCTGAGAAGCAAATACATAACCAACATTATCCAAAAGCAACTGTGTTGACTTTTTATCCATTGTGGTATTTCCAACTCCTCCTAATTCAGAAGATGCCGTCATGAATTTAAACGAAGGAGTAAACATAAAGTCAGAGCTACGATAAGCTGCCAAACCGGCTGGATTAGTGCTTAATACCGCAAAGTCAGTTCCTAATGCACCCATACTTCCACCTACCCCCATAGAGCGGGCCGTACCAGCAAAATCGAGTCTGGAATAACGTAAAGCATCATTTATGGTTTGAGAATGAAGAGTAAAAGAAAAAGCAATCGTAAAGATGATTAAAAAAGATAATCGAGTCATAAATATTTATTTTAAAAGGGGATGCAATTGTTATAGATAATGATAAGTCTTGACTGAAGCTAATTTCTACAAGCCCGCCCCTTCCGGTACGGACTGGCTCAACACAGGCATTTTTGAGCAGTTCCTATATATAATTTATCTAATTGATAAAAGTACATAAGAGCTTCACCAAATTAAAATGATTCCAGCCTCTTTTTCATTATCGTATTGGTTAAAAGAGGCAAAAAAAATGAGTGGTAAAGCATTTCAGCTTAACCACCCACTTTTTTAATTTTATTTATTCTTTTTATGCTTCAGTAAAAGTAGCGATTACTACTTACCTCCTCTTCTGCTACGAGAAGAACGGCTGCTACCTGAAGACTTTGAGGAAGAACGGCTTCCGCTACTTCTTGTGGAAGAACCAGAGGATCTTCTGCTGCTGCTACTTCTTGTAGAGCTAGAAGGACGTCTGCTGCTACTTCTTGTGGAAGAACCAGAGGATCTTCTGCTGCTGCTACTTCTTGTAGATGTTCCTCTTGAAGAATTATTTCTTCGGCTACTTCTTGTAGAAGACTTGCTAGAAGAAGATCTAGTTGAAGATCTAGTAGAGCTACCCGTTGTTCCTTTATTTCTGCTGTATTTATTTCTTGAACTTTTTCTACTATAATCTCCTTTTGAAGATCTTGTAGCAGAGCTATTAGAAGAAGAACGCGCTCTAGTAGTAGTATTTGTCTTTCTCGCCTTATCTGTGTTGCCGTTAGAAGCAGAGCCACCTGTTGCAGTTCCTACACCACCTCTTCGTGGGCCGTTGTAACTAGTGTTGCTTGCATTCCCAGAGTTATAAGGACTGTTGTTGTAACTGGTTGGCGGGCAATATGGGTTGTATCCTCCACCGTAGCTGTTACCATATCCGTAGGAGTTATTATTATAGCTGTTGTAGCCATAACTGTTGAATGGGCTATTGCTGTAGTACGGGCTATTATATGGATTGTAGTACCTGTTGTTGTATCTATTTCCATAACCGTAACCATAATCAAAGAAGGAGAATGTGAAACCTGGTCGGTAAGCACGGTTGTAACGATTAAACCTATTGAAGCGGTTATAGCGATTGTAATTGTTTACGACATAGATGGTTGTACCTGGGCTAGCGTAATAAGGATCGTAGTAGGCAACATCTGTATAACAAGGGTCGTAATAATCAAATCCAGCGTATGGTCTGTTAAAGCGACGGATTCGAGAGCTGTACTGATAGCTGTCATAGTTATTATTGCGATAATTGTCGTTAGACCTAGAATTAGCACTAGAGGAAGAGCGATCATCGTCATAGCTATAAAAGCTGTCATCTTCGCTGTAATCGCTATCTCCACTATCTTCAGATGAAAAATCACTGTCTTCTTCTGTCAAGTCATAATTATACTCTGTTGTAATTTGATCCTCATCTGGATTGTAGTAAAGGTCATCGTACTGAGCGAATGATGTGGTACTGAATCCTAGCGTTAGCAAGGCAACAAGGAAAGTGAAAAGCTTATTATTCTTCATATTAAAATGTGTTTTTAGTAATTACAGTGACTCTCTTACAAGTTACAGGGGTAATTTATTACTTTTGCGGCTAATTTTTAGTTAAAATACCATTAAAGTTCTGATTATTTAACGTTTCTGAGCCTCAATAGGTTGGGTTGTGTTTCATATTTAAGACGATAGCTGGTAAAAGAGTCACAAAGGGAACCTTTTAATTATTTGTTAAGTATCATAAGATATTAAAGTTTCGGTACATCATGATACCCTTTATTTCAACTTAATAATCAACAACCATTAAAATGTCAAAAGAAATCACAAACAGAAGCGAAGATTATTCCGCCTGGTACAATGACGTGGTCAAAAAAGCCGAACTGGCTTCCAACTCCGCCGTACGTGGCTGTATGGTCATCAAACCAACGGGCTATGCCATTTGGGAAAACATGAAAGATCAGTTGGATCGCATGTTCAAAGAAACTGGACACGTTAATGCTTCTTTCCCCCTTTTGATTCCTAAAAGCTTTTTAAGCAAAGAGGCCGAGCATGTAGAAGGCTTTGCTAAAGAATGTGCTGTCGTAACTCACCACCGTTTAATGAACAATCCAGATGGTGATGGAGTAGTTGTTGATCCTTCTGCTAAATTGGAAGAGGAACTTATTATTCGCCCTACTTCGGAAACTATTATCTGGAATACCTACCGCGACTGGATTAAATCCTATCGTGATCTTCCTTTATTGATCAATCAATGGGCCAATGTCATGCGTTGGGAAATGCGTACTCGATTATTTTTGCGTACCGCTGAATTCCACTGGCAAGAAGGGCACACCGCTCACGCTACTAAGCAAGAAGCAATTGATGAAACTTTGATGATATTAGACATCTACGCAAAGTTTGCGGAAGAATTTATGGCGATGCCAGTTATCAGAGGCGTAAAAACTGCTAATGAACGATTTGCAGGAGCAGAAGACACTTATACCATTGAGGCATTGATGCAGGATGGGAAGGCATTGCAAGCAGGTACTTCTCACTTCTTGGGTCAAAATTTTGCGAAAGCTTTTGATGTAACTTACTTATCAAAGGAACAAAAGCAGGAATATGTCTGGGCAACTTCCTGGGGCGTTTCTACTCGCTTGATTGGTGGATTGATTATGACGCACTCTGACGATAAAGGATTGGTATTACCTCCTAAGTTAGCACCTACGCAAGTAGTCATTGTTCCAATACCAAAACCAGGTCCAGAGATAGATGAAGCTGCCGCGAAAATCATGGCAGATTTAAAAGCTAACAATATAACTGTAAAATACGATCAGGACGACAGAAAGCGACCAGGTTTCAAATTCGCAGAGCATGAAATGAAAGGAATCCCTATTCGCTTAGGGCTTGGAAAGAGAGATTTGGAAAAAGGTCAGGTAGAGATCGCACGTAGAGATACTAGTGAGAAGAGTAGTGCGCCTTTAGAAAATATTGGCAGTACCGTAGCTGGACTTTTGGACGACATTCAAAAGAACCTTTTTAACAAGGCGCTTACATATCGTGATGAGCATATTACGAAAGTGGATACTTTGGAGGAATTCAAAGAGGTCTTAGAAAGTAAAGGTGGTTTCGTTTTAGCGCATTGGGATGGCACGGTAGAAAGTGAGAAAAAGATTAAAGAATTGACTAAGGCTACGATTCGTTGTATCCCTGTGGACAATGAAAAGGAGGCGGGCAAATGTGTGTTGACGGGAGAGGCTTCAGAGCAGCGGGTGTTGTTTGCCAAGGCGTATTAGAAAGTTATCCCTTAGGAATAAGAAGCCCTTTATCGTGTTATAGCGGTGAAGGGTTTTTCTTTTTTAGATTAAAGGATAGTGTTAAAGTTCGGGGATTAATATTCCTAGTTGAAATCTCACCTAACCCGATAATTCCGATACTCCCCTACTCGCCACCCCGTCCATTTTTCCATCCACTTCTTTAATCTAATTTTCATAGAATATTTATTCTCAGACGGATCATAATCAAAGTCCCAATTACGAGCAGAGATCCGTTCCTCTACCACCTTTGGATGCTCTCCCTCAAAGCGATGCAACATCGTAATGGCGGAATAATCAAAAGCTTCAACCTGCTGCACATTCGCTGCGACCCATTCATCATTATGCCACAGTTTGTTAAATTCTTCTTGCTTCTGTTGCATTATTCTAGGATCCTTTACCCAACCGTAATGATAGACAAAAGCATCAATCAACTTCACCGTAAGCTTCTTGTTACTTTCTTTACGAAAGCCTTGGGCATCCCGATAAGAATAGACTGGTAGATCTCTTCTAACAATACGAACTTCCCTCCGATACCAATCATAAGAATCAGCTACATAATCATAAGAACCATAAAAGTGAAGATAATTAAACAACAATCCTTCTACATTTCTGTCATCCACATGCTTTTGCATTGCCGAATGAATAACCGGATGATACTTTTCATGCACTACTTCATCTGCCTGAATGTAAAATGCCCAATCCACATCCTTAGAAATAGCAGCAAAAGCTTTGTCTGTTTCTTTTGCCAAAACAACCCCACCTTCCCGCAAAGAATCGTCCCAAACCGTTTCAATGATTTTAAGCTTTGGACTGTTAATATTTTTAACTAATGAAAGCGTTTCGTCCTCTGATTGGCCAACCGCTACCACAAATTCATCACAGAGTGGTAGAATAGATTGTATCGCCTCCACCACTGGATAGTCAAATTTTAGCGCATTTCGAATAAAGGTAAAACCAGCTATTTTCATAAAGCAAAGGTAAGATTTTACGCTTATATCGATAATGTAAACCTGTCAATTACCTGATCTGGAATAATTATTGACACTCCTGAAACGCAGCTTGTTTTTTCATAATATGAAAGCTTTAACAGTTTTTATTATTATCGCCCCCATGAAATTTCTTAACTTTGGGAATATGAAACATTGTCTGTTCTACAGCCGTTTCCTTTTTATTCCCAGCCAACTGTTTACCCATGCTTTAATTAGAACGCTCTCTCAGGTCCTACTTCCTGTTATGGTCGAAGATCGCCTTAGGTAAAATTCGTAATTAAACCAATTAACACTATTGTACCATTCGTACTCATCGGCTGCTGTTAAGATAGAAACTAGATAAAATAATGAAACACTTCACATCGAACTTAATTGTTGTCTTCTTCCTGTTGACCTTATTGTCTACTCCTGCCAGTGGCGGAGCTCTGGCAATTACTGTAAAGGCACCTGTTCATACCACCGCATCCGAAAATATTCCAATTTTTAGCGATAAGGAACTGGAGCTGCACATCAAACAAATGTTCAGCGAAGTAGTTACACCACGCCTTAACGCAGCGGTCAAAAGTTATATAAAAACATATACGGTAAAGAGAAGAGATAAAACAGCTACCATGCTTGGCCGTTTCGCTATGTATTTTTCTATGTTTGAAAAGTATGCGCTTGAGGCTAATGTCCCAACAGACTTGAAATACCTTTCCATTGTTGAATCAGCTCTTAACCCAAATGCTGAATCTCGTTCCGGTGCAGTTGGACTTTGGCAGTTTATGCCAGGAACAGGGAAAGAACAAGGTTTAAAAATTAACCGAGAAGTAGATGAAAGAAAAGACCCGCACAAATCTACTAAGGCTGCTTATAAATATTTAAAGAAGCAATATAAGAGATATGGTAATTGGGAATTAGCCTTAGCTGCTTACAATGGTGGCCCAGGTCGAGTAAACCGCGCCATCAAAAGAGGACGAAGCAAAAACTTTTGGCGCATACAAAAATACCTTCCAAAAGAAACACGTAACTATGTACCTGCTTTTATTGG
>CAZDTI010000279.1:9448-11577 GCA_964508085.1 uncultured Saprospiraceae bacterium
GCATACAAAAATACCTTCCAAAAGAAACACGTAACTATGTACCTGCTTTTATTGGAGCAACTTACATCAGTCACTACTACGATCTTTACAACATTACTCCTACGCCCGTTGGACCTGACCTTGCAAACACCGCGGTTACCTCCATTAAGAAACCTTATAGTTTCCGACAACTTTCAGAAATCACAGGGACTCCGTATTACATCATTGCAATGCTAAATCCTTCGTATAAAAAATCTATGATTCCTTATAATCACAAAGGGAACAATTTAGTACTACCTCAAGGAGACATGGTTCGATTCTTAAATCATATTGGTCGACCAGATCACAAACTGGAACAAATGATTGCGTCTCGTGTGGAAGCTCCTGCCAAATTCGATAGAAAAAAAGTTTTACTATTCAGCCATGATGTGAGACCAGGAGAAACGCTAGACGAGGTCGCTGCTCAGTATAATCACACCCCTGAGGATTTGATCAAATGGAACAAGCTACAAACACCTGAGCTAAGACCAGGTCAACGCGTCATGCTTTTCATTCAAAAGAATCCAACAGACTTTTTGCCGTATCAACAAATAGAAAACTTGGATCCTCTCCGTTTAGAGCACTTTCAATACGAAAACTATAAGTATAGTATTCTCTCTGGTTTTATTCCCCAAATTAAGGACCCGGGGAAGTATGCTAATATCAAACCCAACAATCAAAAAGACTTTGTTTTCTATCGGCTAAAAAGGCGAGAAACCTTGATGGATGTTTTGCAAAAATTCCCAGAGGTAACTATGGATGAGTTGATGGAGATAAATGACTTAGACCGTTACTCAAAGATTAAACCAGGGAAGAAATTAAAAATTAAGGAAAAGTAGCTTTCAACCTCTGCTATACCTTCATTTTCCATAATATGGTAACTGCCTGCATTTACTAATAGAGCTTTATGTCTATTTAATTAAGTCTCCATTTTCCATCTTTTCACCCTTTTCCAAGGGAAATCAACTAACTCTCAGCGTGTTTATACGTGAATTGTCTTTGGTACCGACTCTTAAGCTAAACAATCTTTGATATTCTGCGTTGGAACACGTAATTTTGCAGCCGAATTTAAAAATCACAAAAAAATAGATAAATGCCGAACGTAGAATCTAACATTAGCTACAAAGTAAAAGACATTAATTTGGCCGAATGGGGCCGCCGGGAATTAGAGCTTGCAGAAGCTGAAATGCCAGGCCTAATGGCTTTACGCGAACAATATGGCGACAGCAAACCTTTGAAAGGTGCGCGTATAGCTGGTTGTTTACACATGACCATCCAAACGGGTGTACTCATCGAAACACTTGTTGCATTGGGTGCTGAAGTTACCTGGTCTTCTTGTAACATCTTCTCTACTCAAGATCACGCTGCTGCTGCTATTGCTGCTGCCGGTGTTCCTGTTTTTGCGTGGAAAGGAATGAATGAAGAAGAGTTCAGCTGGTGTATCGAACAGACTCTTCATGCTTTCGAAGGTGGTCAGCCTTTAAACATGATCCTTGATGATGGTGGTGACTTGACCAATATGGTTTTAGATGACTACCCTGCATTAGTAGAAGGCATCAAAGGATTGAGTGAAGAAACCACTACAGGTGTTCACCGTCTTTACGAAAGAATGAAAAATGGCACGTTAACATTACCAGCAATCAACATCAACGACTCTGTTACCAAGTCTAAATTTGACAATAAGTACGGTTGTAAAGAATCTTTAGTAGACTCTATCCGACGTGCAACAGATTTAATGTTAGCGGGTAAAGTAGCAGTTGTTGCTGGATATGGTGATGTAGGAAAAGGTTCTGCTGCCTCTTTAGCAGGAGCTGGCTGTAGAGTTATTGTTACAGAAATTGATCCTATCTGTGCTTTACAAGCAGCAATGGATGGTTTCGCAGTTAAGAAAATGGACAATGCCGTTAAAGAAGCAAACATTGTTGTAACTGCTACTGGTAACAAAAACATATTGACAGAGCGCCATTTCCGTGCAATGAAAGACAAAGCCATCGTTTGTAACATTGGTCACTTCGATAATGAAATCGACATGGCTTGGTTGAACGGTACTTACGGATCTACTAAAGTAGAGATCAAGCCTCAGGTTGACAAATACACCATCGACGGAAGCG
>CAZDTI010000280.1:0-11506 GCA_964508085.1 uncultured Saprospiraceae bacterium
AGGGAAGGGTACATGGTTATCAGGTCGAAATTGATCCTTCACCTAGAGCATACACTGGTGGTATTTATGATGAAGCACGCCGGGGTTGGTTGTATCCACTTTCGCGAAATGAAGCAGGTAGAAAAGCCTTTCACCAAAATCAATGGAATCATTTGCGCATAGAAGCTATTGGCAACGACATTCGAGTTTGGCTCAATGGAGTTAACACGGCTAATATCGTTGATGAATTAACGGCTGAAGGATTTATTGGATTACAAGTGCACAGTATTTCTAACCCAAAACTAAAAGACAAAGAAGTTCGTTGGAGAAATATAAAAATCATAACAACAAATTTACAAAAGCATCGAAAAGAAATAACTGATACTGTCCCTGAGGAAAATTTTATTGCAAATACATTAACCCCATCAGAAAAGCAAAAGGGTTGGCGACTCCTATGGGATGGAAAAAGTAGCGAAAACTGGCGCTCTATAAATAGAGATTCTTTTCCAGAAAATGGCTGGAATATTAATGACGGAGTTTTAACGGTCCTCCCTTCAGAAGGTATACCCTCCGCAGTTCCAGGAGGAGACATCATCAGCAAAGAAAAATTTCAAACTTTTGAATTGAAACTCGAATTCAAAATAACAAAAGGAGCCAATAGCGGCATTAAATATTTGGTAGATCCAATTTTAAATAAAGACATAGGAAAGTCCATTGGACTGGAATACCAAATACTCGATGATCTAAATCACCCCGATGCAAAAAATGGCGTTAAAGGAAATCGGACACTGGCCTCCTTGTACGACCTCATTCCTGCTCAAAATCTAAGTCGACCTGGCTATTCTATCGGCTTCAGAGGAATTGGAAAATGGAACCAAATAAGAATCGTTGTAACAGACGATCATATCGAACACTGGCTCAATGGTTATAAAATTATCGGTTATGATCGTACCGATCAAGTTTTCAAAGCGCTGATTAATCACAGCAAATTTGCAGATAAAAATAATTTTGATCAAATAAAGGCAGGACATATCTTATTACAAGATCATGGTAATGAGGTTTCTTTCAGAAGTATTAAAATCAAGGAGATAGACTTATGAAAAACGCAACAGTTCATTTACTGGTTTTGTTTTTTTTCTTTGCCAGTTGTACCAAACCTACACTTTCCGAAAAAGAAATCGATTTAAGCTCCTATCAAATCCAGTCTGGTTTCCAGGTTCAGCCCGTAGCTTCAGAGCCTCTTCTCATAGCACCCATGGTCATTGATTTTGATCTCCAAGGAAGAATATGGGTTTTAGAGTTACCGGGATATATGGCCAATATTAACGGTGAAGGAGAGGAGGACCCAACAGGGCGAATCCTTATTCTAGAAGATCAGAACAACAATGGTCGAATGGATAAGACGATTACTTTTTTGGATAGCCTTGTCGCTCCACGCGCTATGCTCCTCGCCTATGGTGGTTTGCTTTATGCAGAGCCGCCAAACCTATGGTTCGTAGAAATAGAAAACGATAAAGCGGTCAACAAAACCTTAGTAGATTCTTCTTACGTTCAAGTCGGTAACATAGAACACCAGGCAAACGCTCTGACAATGAACCTCGACAATTGGATTTACAGCGCTCGCTCTAACGCTCGCTATCAACGAAAAAATGGACAATGGATAAAAGATCAAACCATTTATAGAGGTCAGTGGGGCTTGACAAAAGATCACCTTGGTCGCCTTTTTTACAACGATAATTCCAATCAATTCCAAGGTGATTTTGTTTTGCCAAAAACAGCAGAACAGAATAAATTTCTTCGACCAAAATATAGCCTTCGTCAACAAATTGTTACAGACCAACGCATTTATCCCCTTCATGCACCGGCCGTCAATCGAGGTTATATAGAAGGCGTTTTAGATGATGAAGGGAAAGTCACTCATGGAACTTCATCCTGTGGGCCTGTCATTTATCAAAGCCATTTATTAGGTGCTGAATTTGATAAAAGCAGCTTCGTCTGTTTTCCAGAAGGGAATCTTATAAAACGAAATGTAATCGATTATGACCAGGAGAAAATAAATGGCGTACAAGCTTTAGCCGCTAAAGAATTCCTTGCATCTACTGATGTCGCTTTTCGTCCAGTCAATTTATTTAATGGGCCAGAGGGTGCTTTGTATATCGTGGATTTACACAAAGGGGTTATACAACATCGCGCTTACATGTCTCCTTATTTACGTAAATTAATTGAAGAACAACAGTTGGATACCATTGTGGGAATGGGACGAATTCTGAAGGTTGTGCCGGAAAATTTCCAAAGAAAGACCGTTCCTCTTTTTGATAAAAATAACGTTTCAGATTTAGTTGAGCAACTTAACCATCCAAATGTATGGATAAGAGATAAGACACAGCAAATGATTGTTCAAAATCAATTATTTGATGCGGTTCCTCTTTTGGAAGAAAAATTAAGTCAAAGCAACTTTAGCATTGATCAGGTTCACTCCTTATGGACTTTAGAAGGATTAGATAGACTTTCGTTTCCGTTATTAAAACAGCTTATTTATAAAGATCATGAAGTCTTATCTGGCTTGGCTTTTCACCTCTTAAACCGACTTGACAATATTGATCAGGCCGAAATCATCGATCTTGCCAATCATCTTTTTGAGTTAAAGAATTCAAAAATTGATCTCTACCTCGCCACAGCCAAAACTACTTTTTCATTTCATCAAAAAATTCATAATCGCTATCCTGAAAACAATACATTTGCAGAACTTAGCTTCAGTGCACTCGCTGGTGAAGAAGCGGCCTTTATAAAAACCATCGAACAAAAAGATACAACCGCATGGACTAGGATTGGCTACGATCTACTTGCAAATATTAATGCGGAAAAACCAAATAAAGAATTACTCCCTGCAAAAGACAATCCTTATGGAGATAAACGCCAGAAAGGACTGGAACTCTACCGCCAGTACTGCGCCGTCTGTCATAGTGAAGATGGCAATGGAATGGAAAACGCAGCCCCGCCTTTATACGATTCTGATTATGTGAAAGGCTCGACAGATCGACTTGCGGCTATTATGTTACATGGGCTCGAAGGCCCAATTCATATTCATGGGAAACGCTACGAATTCAATTCGGTGATGCCCGGCATTGGCCATAATCCAGACCTGAAGAATCAAGATATTTTATCTATTGTTACCTTTTTGAGGAACGCTTTTATGACTGGCTCAGGTTTTGGTGAGTCAGACTTAACGGAGGAACGAATTCAGGAACTAAGGTCCATAAAGCCAAAGGATGGAGGGCTTTTTACGGAAAGTGTTTTGGACTCTTTATTCCAAATTGAAGACTAAGCTAGTCAATGCTTATTGTCTCACCCAAACATCTCTTTGTGGGAATGGAATAACCACATCATACTCACGAAACAAGCGATCAATTTCAAAACGCAAATCACTCTTGATGTCTTCTATAACAATAAAATTCCGAGACCAGATCATCAAGTGAAAATCCAAAGAAGAATCACCAAAACCTATAAAACGAACAAGAGGCATAGGCCTATCCAATACATAAATATTATCTTTAGCCGCTTGTAGTAAAAGCTTTTTCACTAAGGCTGTATCTGAACCATAAGCTACACCTACGGCTAAAGTAAATCGTGCCCGATCGTCTTGGTGTGACCAATTGATAACATAGTCTGTCACCAATTTAGAATTAGGAACAATAACAGTGATATTCTCGGTTGTTTCGACAATAGAAGTTCTTAAACCAATTCGTTGTACCGTTCCAATCAAATCTTCAATTTGAACGACATGACCAACTTCTACTGTTCGCTCAAATAACAATAGTATTCCTGAAAGGAGATCATTAAAGGTTTGCTGCAGTCCTAATCCAACACCCACTAAAAGCGCTGCCAAACCACCCCAGATTACTGTCGTCCGAACGCCTAGTGATTCTATGGCAATAAAAACGGCAACGACATAAATAATGTACTTCAATAATTGATTGACCGCAAAACGAGAACCTACATTAACTTCTTTTTTTCGATAGTAGTTGTACATCAACAACTGAGTCAGTACCCAAGCTACTAACTGCGCTACCAAAATAATTAGAATGGCTACCAATACACTCGAAATCGTAATTGGTGTAAAATCAAACTTGAACAAAGTATAGTCAAGGTCAAAACCTTGCAAAGCTAATATCACTGCAAAGAGGTAGACGATGTATTGTACCGACCGGTTCCCTAATTCTTTTCTATTGGTCTGTGGGAAGTCTCCCGATTTAGAAGATAGTGTATCCTCCGTTTGGTTCTTTTCATAATTGTAAACCAACACTTTAGAAATAACCCAATCGGCCAAACGTGCAAATTGAAAAATGGCAAGGGCTTCTAATATGGTCTGCAACTGTATTTGAACAGAATCGTTTTCAAAAATAGTAAAATCCAGCCCCATACTCCACAACATCCCAATCAAGGTAATAAACAAAAAGAAGTAGAAGAAAGCATAGCGAATGGAGCGCTCCGGCTTTACCTTAAATCGCTCTCTGGCAAAATACCGGGGAAGTATTTTTTGAGATAAGAACCAATATAGAGAAACGGAAACCACCAATATAAGAGCAGCTCCGATGGCCTGCCCCAGATCAACCACTCGCCCCATGAGGGTAAACAGTACCGTTTGCATTTGTTCATTCATTTTATCAACTGTTAACTATTAACCGTTAGCTGTTAACTTCCTACTTTTGTATTATAAAGAAATCAACAATAGAATTAAACTATTTGGACCAATAATCTTATTCTTTTACGAGGCGAATATAAAGAAGTTTTGCAACTGTTCTGTCTTCTAAGAAAGTATGCGTTGCTATTTACCAATCGTATTTTTCCGCACGCAGAGCGAGCAGAGGCCGCTGAGCGAACGCAATTTCTCGTACCACCTCTGTGTTCTCTGTGCACTCTGTGTGAGCAATTACACTAAAAAGGGAAACGCACCTATTGCGATTTTAAATCACACAGAGGCCACAGAGAACACAGAGATATCGCGCAATTTCACGTAACACCTCACCGCCCTTTGCATGCGGAAATCTGCGTAAAGCACGCCCACCACGATACTGCGCAGTCAACAGTTAAAAGTTTTACATATCTTGCCTTCATGAAATTAAAAGGAAATATCATAGACATTGAAAACAAGTCCATATACTACGGCTGCATTGAAGTAGCGGATGGAAAGATTGTGAAAATTACAAAAGAGCAGGGACAAAGTCTCAACTACATCATGCCCGGTTTTGTGGATGCCCATGTGCATATTGAAAGCTCTATGCTGATCCCTACTGAATTTGCACGTTTAGCTGTTGTACATGGTACGGTGGCTACTGTATCTGATCCTCATGAAATAGCTAATGTACTGGGAATAGATGGAGTAGATTTTATGATAAATAATGGCTTGCAAGTGCCTTTCAAATTTAATTTTGGAGCGCCCTCCTGTGTCCCAGCTACCACTTTTGAAACCGCCGGAGCAACCATTGGCGTAAAGGAAGTGGAAAAATTATTGGCCCGACCGGAGATCAAGTACCTCACTGAAATGATGAACTATCCCGGTGTACTTTTCAAGGACGAGGAAGTTATGGCAAAACTCGCTGCTGCTAAAGGCGTTGGCAAGCCCATAGACGGACACGCCCCGGGGCTCCGTGGCGAAAAAGCAAAACAATATGCTTCCGAAGGCATCAGTACCGACCATGAGTGTTTTACCTATGAAGAAGCATTAGACAAATTAGAATGCGGAATGAGCATCATCATCCGTGAAGGGAGCGCTGCTAAAAACTTCGAGGCATTGATAGATTTATTACCAAAATTCCCAGATCGAATTATGTTCTGCTCTGACGACAAACATCCGGATGATTTGATTCTCGGGCACATCAATCAGTTGGCAGCCAGAGCTCGGAAAAAGGGCTGTGAATTATTTGATGTTTTACGAGCCGCTTGCCTCAATCCAGTAAAGCACTATGGCCTGGATGTTGGTTTATTAAAAGAAGGAGATCCAGCAGATTTTATAATTGTTGATAATTTGCATAGCTTCGAAGTAAAGGCGACCTACATCAACGGCCAGCTCGTTGCAAAGAAAGGAAACACATTATTAGAATCCGTTCCTTCTATGATTCTAAATAATTTCAAAGCTACGTCAAAAGTGGTCGCTGACTTTGCGCTACCTCCAGCTGGAAACAAAATTAAGGTCATCAAGGCCATTGATGGAGAATTAATTACAGAGTCTTTTGTCACTACAGCTAAAGTTTCTAACAACAACACCGTGTCTGATGTAGAGCAGGATGTTTTAAAGCTAACGGTGGTTAATCGTTATAAGGATGAAGCGCCTGCTGTTGCATTTATTAACGGTTTTGGTTTGCAAAAAGGAGCCATCGCTTCTTGTGTTGGGCATGATTCACATAACATTATCGCTGTTGGAACCGATGATGAATTGATCTGTAAAGCAGTTAATCTGATTATTGAAAACAAAGGAGGGATCGCTGCGGTAGATGAAAATACAGCACAGGTCTTAGGACTTCCAATCGCTGGTATTATGACCAACCTAGACGGCTATCAAGTAGCTAAAAAATACGCGACAATTGATGCTTTTGCTAAAAAGAAGTTGTCTTGTACTTTACGTGCACCTTTTATGACCTTGTCCTTTATGGCTTTATTGGTTATTCCAAATTTGAAGTTAAGTGATTTGGGCTTATTTGATGGTGGACAGTTTTCCTTTGTTGATCTGTTCGAAAAAGACTAAAACCGTCGTTATAGCACTAACCAGTATCAGGTAAATTTTATATTAACTTTTGTATAATATTCGGCCTTCTTTATTTTAATTTTTAATAATAAAAAGCTGTCCATTCTAGTTTAGTAGCTGTAAATGCCATAATCTTTATCTTCCCATTTGAAACATCCCGTTTAATAGCAGTATATTCTTATTTTTTCGATGCTTTTTTTACCATTTTTACTTAGTTTATTTTTATGTAACTTAGGATTACCTGAAACACTTCTTTGGCAAATCAGATGGTTTCCAAAATGATTGATCAAAAATCCTCTACAACAATAATCGTGAACAAAATATATATCTAGTTTCAACCATGATCCAGATCCGAAAAATCGTTTTACTTTCATTCCTTTTTTGCTTTTCTTTATTAACGCTATCTGCGCAATATCAGGACTATGAATTAGAAAAATTACCTTCGATAATCAATACCCCTGAATACGATGAAATAGCTCCTGTTGCCGCTTTTGACGGTCACTCTATGTACTTCACCAGAGTAGGGCACCCTGAATTCAATAAAACACTAATTGAGGAAGGCGAGAATCTTTCAGAGGAAATGAGTTCTTCTGAATTTATGAATTACCTCGCTCAAATCTTTACCCGCATTGGCCGTCGTGGAGTCAGTGATCCGGTTCGATCTGGGTTTAACCAAGATGTATGGTATGCTGTTGGGGAAGATGGTAATTTCACTTCTGTTGAACATCCGGCTTATCCATTGAATAATGCCTTGCCAAATAGCGTCAGCTCTCTTACACCCTCTGCTAACGAGGTGGTCATACTCAATCAATTTGAAGCAGAAGGAGGAATGAAAAAAGGATTCTCCATTGTCCGTAGAGATGGCGATAAATGGTCTTTCCCAGAACCCGTTGGAATTGACAACTACCACAACTCTGGAACCGATGTCAGCATGAACATGAGCCACGACGGAAGTGTCTTGTTAATGGCAATGGAACGAGGAGACTCTAGGGGACAAAGCGACATCTACATTTCTTTTCGTATAGGACTAAACAGTTGGAGTGAACCCAAAAATATGGGACCAAGGGTCAACACTTCTGCTAAAGAAACCACCCCTTTTATTTCGGAAGATCAACAACGTTTATTTTTCTCTTCCAATAGAACTGGTAATTCCGATATCTACATGCTGGTACGCGAAGGAGAGGGCTGGGACGAGTGGTCTTCTCCACGTAGATTCAAAGAACCGGTTAACTCAAGTGCTCATGATAGTCAGCCCTTTTTTAACTCTGCCACGGGTTATATGTATTTCACTTCTAAAAGAGATGGCTCTAGTGATATTTTCCGAGTACGAATTGCTCCTCCTGTTCCGGTTGGCGTTACCATAAATGGAAAAGTAGTGAACAATGAAACTGGAAAATTAATCTCTGCTCGCATCATTTCCAATATGGTAGAAAACAGCACTTATAGTAATATTTATATTTCTGATGATGGTACTTTTAAATTGGTGATCCCAAGAGGAATTCGTTTTTCTGTAGTTGCCGAAAAACCAGGATATACTTCCGTAGGAGACACGCTCTTTTACAGAAGTGATTATTTTTACTTTAAGGAAAAAGAACTTATCATTTCTATGAATCCGATGGAGCCAGGCTCCAAGATCGATCTTGATCCGGTTTACTTTACGCAATCAAAAGCGGAAATTTTAGAAAAGTCTTATCCTTCATTAGATAAACTGGCAGAATACCTTCGGGAAAATTATTTTGTTACCATTTTGATAAAAGGACATACTGATAATCAAGGAGAAAAAGAGTCATTGCTCAAACTTTCTAAAGAACGTGCTCAGGCAGTTAAAGACTATTTGGTTTATAAGAAATTCATCAATCCTCTAAGGATCGAAACCATTGGATTGGGCGCCTCTGATCCACTTACAGATAATTCAACTGATGAACTGAGGAGCCATAACCGAAGAGTGGAAGTGGAAATAACGAGAGTGCATGAACCAGAATTGACCTCGAAAGTAAAGAAGAAAAAGAGAAAAAAATAAATCATTTTTTTACCCACAAAAAAGCCGGCACATTCTAGAAATGTGCCGGCTTTTTTAGCTGTTAGTTTAGGTTCTTATACCAAAATTTGAAACGCAATAAATTGACAAGCCAAACCAATAATAAACCCACTATACAAATCTTGCAAACTGTGGGCCTTCAAAATAAGTCGGGAAGTGCAGACAATCCCCGCTAGTAAAATGACAATCATCAACAACGCACTGGTGCTCATTTCCAGCAAACCAAAACTTCCTAAATCTATCGTAAATGTGTTATAGCTAAATAACAACATTGTTAATATCGTCATTCCCAATAAACCTCCCATTCCCAATGCATGCATACTTATTTTGGTAAACAAGTTAAAAAAGAAAGCCATAAACAATCCTATCGTAGCCCCCAAAACAAATATCTTATATGCCCCAGGAATATCCGGGTTGTACAACATGTTTTGGAAAAGCCAGAGATATAAAATTCCGGTAACTATGTAAGGCCCAATTCGCTCCGTCTTCGTTTTCATTTCCAGCGAATCGATCATATCCAGCGCCTTCATCATACCTACCGCAAATGCTGGAATGACAAAAGAGGAAAGAAAAATAAGTAAAATCAAATGAGTATTAGCCCCCAGTTGATGTACACCGAAAAGATACGGATTGATCAACAACAATAGTAGCAGCATATAAGTCAACATCAACAATGGATGAAAAACTATAGAAAAGAAATAAGCTATAAAACGTAGCATTTTTATTTTTTTTGATACTCTTGAATTACGGTACATGTGCGTATTACTAAATTTAGTTGTCATCCCGAGCGAGCGACGCAGGAGCGAGTCGAGGGATTACAACTTCCTCCACAGCCGCATCAACGCCACTGCACAAGCCACACTAATACCCGTTGCCAATAAGGCGTCTCCCGTTTTTCCATACAACCAAAATCCAACACAGAATAAGGCCGCATAAACCATAATAGATCCAATGAACATGCATAAAATTTGGATCGGCAATTTCCCCGTTTCTATATCGGAGGCAGTTAATTCATTTGAACGCTGACCCGATTCTATCACTGGCATCCAACCACCTTTAGACGGGTGTATTTTTTTATAAAAAGAAAGCAAGGTCTTTTGATCTGTAGGTCGTGTGAGCATTGTTACTGCCAACCAACCAATAGTTGTAATAGCAACACTAGCAATCAACTCTACATGCCCTTCCAATGGTTCAAATCCCAACTTCTGATGAATGGCTTTGAAATAAAGCGCTACCAAAACGGAAATAACCATGGCCGCTATTTCGCTGTATGCATTTATTCTCCACCAGAACCAGCGAAGAATAAAAATCAAACCTGTACCTGCCCCTACTAAAACAATAAGTCCAAAGACTTGTTTCGCATTCGTCATAAACAAGGCGACGATTCCTGAAACAATCATTAATAAGACGGTTGCTAGACGTCCCATGTTAACCAATTCTTTTTCGGAAGCCTCTGGTTTTACAAATCGCTTATAAACATCGTTCGTAAGATAAGATGCGCCCCAATTCAAGTGCGTAGAAATTGTAGACATAAATGCTGCGATCAAAGAGGCAATCACCAATCCCAATAAGCCTTTTGGTAAAAAACTAATCATCGCTGGATATGCTAAATCATCATTTATAACGGAAGGATCAACATTCGGAAATGCTTTTTGGATACTTGCTAAATCTGGAAATACAACCATAGAAGCCAGCGCAATCAAAATCCATGGCCAAGGACGAAGAGCGTAATGAGCAACATTGTAAAAGAGAGTAGCAAAAATGGCATTCTTCTCATCTTTCGCTGCCAACATTCTCTGAGCAACATAGCCACCACCACCAGGTTCAGACCCAGGGTAGTATGACGCCCACCATTGTACTGCCAATGGAATAACTAATAAAGAAAAGAACAAGCCTCTATCCTCATTGAAATCAGGAACCAGATTCAAACTATCTCTAACATTTTCATGCGCAAGCAAAGTAGATAATCCACCTACTTCAGGTAAATTGACAATGTACATGGCCGCTAAGATCGTCCCAATCATAGCAAGTATGAATTGGAAAAAATCTGTTAGAATGATTCCACGCAACCCTCCTAAAGTGGAGTAAACAACAGTTACTACTGATGAAATCAATAAGGTCTGTATTGGGCTCAACCCAAGGAGGACAGATCCTATTTTTATAGCTGCCAGACAAACGGTAGCCATAACTAATATATTGAAAAACACCCCTAAATAGATCGCTCTGAATCCCCTCAAAAAAGCTGCTGGTGCTCCACTATATCTCATTTCATAAAATTCTAAATCCGTCAAAACACCAGATCTGCGCCACAAGCGAGCATAGACAAATACCGTCAACATTCCAGTAAGAAGAAAGGTCCACCATATCCAGTTTCCTGCTACTCCATCTTTTCTAACAATATCAGTTACCAAATTTGGAGTATCCGCAGAAAAAGTGGTCGCTACCATAGAAACGCCTAATAGCCACCAAGGCATATTTCTCCCGGAGAGGAAAAATTCAGAGGCATTTTGGCCAGAACGGCGCGAAGCATAGATACCTATTCCAAGAGAAACGACAAAAAAAGCGGCAATTAAGCCCCAATCGAGTGTACTGAGTTGCATAATATGTTTTAGTTGGTTCGTCTAGTACATTAGGAACTAACCATTCCCAATAATCGCAACAAGATAAAATAAGTTTGGAGAATTTCGTAAATTGAAGAACAAGGGTTCTATAAATGAACTAAACCTTATTTGAACATTACTGTTTTA
>CAZDTI010000281.1:0-11470 GCA_964508085.1 uncultured Saprospiraceae bacterium
CGAGGGAGGCACGACCGAGTCGAGGAATCGACAGTGCATTATTTTTGTATTTCGAGCGACGAAGGAGTCGAGAAATCTACCTCCTTATTAATGAAAACCTCCATCAACTATTACGCACAATACTAAAAATCCGATCCAAAATCCGGTGCATTACTTTCCGATCCTCCGTGATAATATTAGCGGTCCCTTTCATCTCTTGGCGGAAAGGAATCGCTCTTTCATAAGTTGTTCTTAAACTATCATTATCCGTTTCTGGCAATTGAATACTGACCAGATAATAATCTTCATTTAGCCCTTTAGCACTCACAGGAACCAGAGAAATATCCCCAACCTTCGCTACCACAATTCCATATTCCTGATAAGGAAATCCATCCAGTTGTATGTTTACGCGCTGACCGGTTACGACCTTTCCAGAGTTAGATATAGGTAGTAGCGCACGTGCTATCATTTTGTCATCTTCTTGGTTTGGAACAATGGTCAGAACTTCTTGGTTGGCATTGACGAATTGTTGCTCGCTAAAAATATTAGAGAAGGAAACTTGTCCACTGATAGGAGCAGTGAGTAAGTATTTTTGTTTCCAAAGTGCGATTTCGCTTTTGATGCTTTGGAGATCTTTTTCGATTATAAGTTGACGAGCAGAAGAACCATCTTTTCGGATTTGACGGAAGTCAATAATGTTCGTTTTGATTTCTTCTTTGGAAATATCGTTGTTGACCATTTGGTTTTCGAGCATGTCCAATTGACGAAGTTGTTGTAAGGATTTGGTTTTTAATTTTTCGATTTCGATGGTAGAAACGATTTGTGCTTCGTGGAGCTTTTCATTTCGTTTCAGGTTGGTATTGTTGATTTCAATTTCTTGTAAAAGAATTGTTTTTTGTTTGTTTAAATTAGTACTTAATTTTTCTTTTAGTTTAATTTGTTTGCCTAGTAATTTAATTTTTTTGTCAATATCATCGCTGCTTTTGAAATAACGAAGGTCATTTATTTTTTGTATTAAAGCGGCATAGCTGAATTGGATGTCGCCAAGTTGTAAGTCTTTGAGAAGGGGAGTCGTTAGTCTTTGTTGCTGATCTTTGACAGCTAATTTACTTAAAAGATGGTCTAACTTATCAATGTCTTCCAGCTCAGCAGGATTTTCAAGAATGCCAATGATGCTGCCCATTTGCACCTGCTGATTATTGCTAACTAGTAATTTATCGACCTTTCCACTCACTCGCGCCACTACCTTTATTGCAGGACTTTCGGTAATGATTTCTACTTTTGCTGGGATTTTATCAGGGTATTCGACTAGGAAACTAAGGCCAATTAGAATACCAAAGAAAAGAAATAGACAGCCGATGCCGTAGGTTAGTATTAGACCAGGTGGACGTCCGAGGATTTGATTTACCTCGTCGTGGTTGCTGAGTTTAATATCGCTTGGGTTGTCTATGTAGTCTTTAGGCATGTTGTTGTTTTTAATTCCCCAACTCCAGTTGATCTTTTACCAATTTATAATACCTTCCTTTCAAGCTTACTAATTCTTCATGTGTCCCAATCTCCATCAATTCTCCTTTTTCTAGAACCACAATCTGATCCGCATTTTTCACCGTGCTCAATCGATGAGCTACAATAATGACCGTTTTTCCTTTTAGAAATTGATTTAAATTTTCCACAATCACTCGTTCGTTCTTTGCATCTAAGGCGTTGGTGGCTTCATCAAAAAAGAGAAAGTCCGGGTTTTTATAAACGGCTCGTGCTATTAATAATCGCTGTCGTTGTCCTTGACTAATACCATTACCCCTAGCTCCAATAGTGGTGTTATAACCTACTGGCAATTCTTCAATGAAAGACTGTATGTTCGCAGTTTTAACCGCTTGCAACAATTTTGCGTTGTCAACATTGTCCTCACTTTCTGCAATGTTATTGGCAATGGTATCGGAGAAGATAAATCCATCTTGCATTACAGCTCCGCATTTGTGTCGCCATAGCTTTTTGTTGATGTTGTGTAAATGGGTTCCTCCCAGTTTGATTTGTCCACTCTGAGGTTGGTAAAAACCTAACAATAATTTTACTAAAGTCGTTTTTCCGCTTCCACTAGTGCCGACAATAGCCGTCGTCTTCCCGTGAGGAATAGTAAGGCTGATGTTTTTAAGGACCTCCTCTTCCAATTGGTTATAGCGAAAACTAAGATTATCAATCTTAATATCTGCTCTTTCGGGTAAAATATCGATGTGACTGTCCTGGTCTTTTTCTTCTTCCTTGTTGTGAATCTCCCCCAAACGTTCCAAGCTAATTCGGGCATCTTGTGCCGTGCGGATGAAGCTTACCGTTTGTTGCAAAGGTCCGTTTAACTGTCCGACAATATATTGAATAGCGAGCATCATACCTAGGGTGACTTCTCCAGAAACCACTGCGCTGGCAGCGGTGAAGGTGATGAGAATGTCTTTCAATTGATTAATAGCTGCTGCTCCGGTGTCCTGCTTTTGAGTAATTTCCAGGGACTTGATATTGGCGTGGAAAAGTCGAGCTTGAATGTTTGTCCAGTGTCGTCTTCTTTTGTTTTCGCTGTTCTGCAATTTTATTTCTTGCATTCCCTGAATGAGTTCAATCAGGGAACTTTGATTTTGGGAAAGTTCATTAAACTTTAAATAATCAACTTCTTCCCTTTTTTTCAAGTAAATGAAAACCCAACCGTAGTATAAAATACTGGCAATAAAAAAGATCCAGAAAATTGGAGGATAATACCACCAAAGTACAGCTCCAAACACAAAGAAGTTGATAATCGAAAAAATAAAGGTAAGTGTAGAGCCAGTAAGGAAGGTTTCGATTCTGGTGTGATCACTAATACGTTGCAGCAAATCCCCGATCATTTTTGAATCAAAAAAAGCAATTGGTAATCGCATGAGTTTGATGAGGAAATCTGAAATTAAATTTATATTTATTCTCGTACTGATATGAAGCAAAATCCAGCTTTGTAAAACTTTGACAGAAGTCTGCCCTACAAAAATCATAAGTTGTGCAATCAAAATCAACCAAATGAAATCAATATTCTGATTCTGGATTCCAATGTCGACTATAGATTGTGTGAGGAAAGGGAAAATTAATTGAAAGATGGAACCTAATAATAATCCCGCAATCAGTTGAATAATCAACCACCGATATGGCTTCAAATATTTGAATAAAAACCCAAATCCTTTTTTCTCTTGCTTAGGTACATCGTGTTCATAGAAACTCGGGCTGGTTTCTAATATAATAGCAATTCCTTGATCTCCATCACTAATCCAACTTTTTTTGAAAACAGAATGACTTACTTTAAAGCGGCCTTTTCCTGGGTCAGCTACCCAAACATATTTGTTGCTGTACTTATAAGGGACTACAAAATGCTTTTGATTCCAATGAACAATACAAGGTAGTGGTAAAACTTCGAAGCTAACACCATCTTCTTCGTCATCCTCGACCTCAAAGGGCATTTTAATCGCAAGCGTACGGAAGCCGATCGCTTCAGCAGCGTGGACGATCCCTTCAGCAGAAACGCCTGTCCTGGAAAAATGACTTTTACCACGTAGGTATTCCAAGGTGTAGTTTTTACCATAAAATTCCGCTATCATTTTCAGACAGGTTGGACCGCAGTCCATTTGGTCAAGTTGTCTGTAAAAAGGGAATTTGTTGAACATTAGTTGCTTGGTTGTTATTTGACGGTGTCTGACAAAAGGCGAGGACAAAATACCACCTTATTCGAGATAAAATACAAATATGGTAAAAAACATTAATTTAGCCTTTATGAAAAAACTATTAGTCACTGGAGCTTCTGGTTTCTTGGGTTGGAATCTTTGTAAATATCCTCAACAGGAATGGGATATTATTGGTTGTTATCATCAGCATCCGGATGGTTTATATCCTGGAACGAGAGGCATTCAGTTAGATTTGCTAGATGTTAATCAGGTTCGTAAAATTATAAATGAAATACAACCGGATGCAATCCTTCATCTTGCTGCGAACTCTAGTACCGGGTTTTGTGAAAAAAATCCTGTAATATCCAGAAAAATAAATGTAGAAGCGTCGGGTATTCTGGCTCAACAATGCCAAGCCAACAACATTCCGTTGGTTTTTACTTCTAGTGAGCAAGTTTACGATGGGACAAAATCGATATATACGGACAGGGATATAAGCAATGCTATAAATATTTATGGAAAACAAAAAGCTGAGGCAGAACAAACTATCCAACAATATTTACCCGAAGTGGCAGTTGCACGGATTGGAGTACTCTTTGGCCACCAAGGACCAACATCCTATTGCTTTATGAACGATTGGTTGAAGAAGTGGAAAGCTGGAGAAGAGGTGACCGTTTTTTATGATGAAGTTCGCTCTTTTTTGAGTGGGCGTTCTGCTGTAGAAGCCTTGTTGATATTATTGCGTGAAAAAGCAAGTGGTATTTATAATGTTGGTGGAGCAGATGCCATGTCTCGTTACGATTTTGCGAAACTACTGGCAAAGACCTTTGGTTTGAAAAATGCAAAAATTAAAAAGATGTCTCGGTTGGATATTACGGGAGGGCATACAAGACCTGCTTCCTTAGTGATTGGGAATGAAGGAATGAAGGGCTTAGGCTTTGGGCCGAAGTTCATAGCTGAGGAGTTGCGTTTGTTAGCGGCTTTATAGTGTGGTTTAATCACGCAGAGAGCGCAGAGGCCGCAGAGTGAGACGCAGAAAAACTTTGCGAAAACTTTGTGTCCTCTGCGCCCTTTGCGGTTTAAACCTCTTCAAGCGAATCGAGAAGCACAACTACAAAAGCGTCTTAAATCTCGGCCGTTTCGGTGTAATATCCCCAAGTCGCTCCTTCTTACTCGCTTCATAAGCATTAAAGTTCCCTTCAAAGAAAACCAGATTTCCATCATCTTCATAGGCTAAAATGTGCGTTGCCAAACGATCAATAAACCAACGGTCGTGAGAAATCATCAACACACAACCTGCAAAGTTTTCAATCGCTTCCTCTAATGCTCTTAAAGTATTTACATCAATATCGTTAGTCGGCTCATCTAATAACAATACATTTCCACCTTCTTTTAAGGTAATCGCTAAATGCAAACGGTTACGCTCTCCACCTGAAAGTACACCAACCTTTTTCTGCTGATCACCACCGGCGAAATTGAAACGACTGAGGTAAGCTCTCGCATTTACTTCTGTGCTTCCAACGGTAATAATATCCAAGCCTTTACTAACTACTTCGTAAATGGTTTTATCTGGAATTAAATCTTCATGAGATTGATCGACATAGGCGAGTTTCACGGTGCTTCCGATCTTGATTTCTCCGCTGTCTGGAGTATCCTGTCCCATGATCATCCGGAAAAGGGTGGATTTACCAACGCCGTTTGGTCCGATGATACCGACAATAGCGTTTTTAGGGATGGATAGATTTAAATTCTCTATCAAAGCGCGGTTGTCAAAACCTTTATTGAGGTTCGAAATCTCGATGACAGAATCTCCCAATCGTGGCCCAGGCGGGATGTATAATTCGAGTTTTGCTTCTCGTTCTTTTGTTTCCGCATCGTTCATAGTTTCATAGGCGTTCAGTCGAGCTTTACCTTTTGCCTGTCGACCTTTAGCAGAGAGACGAGACCATTCCAATTCTCGTTTTAATATTTTTTGGCGTTTTGATTCCGCCTTCTCTTCTTTTGCTAAACGATTTGATTTTTGATCCAACCAAGAGCTGTAATTTCCTTCCCATGGAATACCTTCTCCGCGATCAAGTTCCAAAATCCAACCTGCTACATTATCGAGAAAGTATCTATCGTGCGTCACGGCGATAACCGTTCCCGGGAAGCTTTTCAAAAATTGCTCTAACCAGTGAACAGACTCTGCGTCCAAATGGTTGGTCGGCTCATCCAATAGCAAAATGTCTGGTTTGCTTAATAACAATCGACAAAGTGCCACTCGTCTTCTTTCTCCCCCTGACAATACTTTTACATTTGCATCATCTGGTGGACAACGAAGAGACTCCATGGCCATTTCCAAAGTATGATCTAAATCCCAACCTCCGAGTTGATCCATTTTTTCTAACAGTTCTCCTTGCTCTTCAATGACTTTCATCATGGCATCGTTCTCCATCGGTTCCGCCAATTTAAGGGATATGGCTTCATAGGCATTTACAACATCTACAATGTGTTGCACCCCTTCTTGGACGATTTCTTTTACTGTTTTGGTTTCATCCAATTCTGGCTCCTGAGCGAGGTAGCCAATTTTATATTCTTTATCGAAAGTGACTTTTCCCTGATAGTTGTCATCCAGGCCAGCGATGATTTTTAGGAGACTGGATTTACCAGAACCATTCAAACCCAGCACACCGATTTTAGCGCCATAATAAAAGGACAACCAAATATTTTTTAGGACTGTTTTACTTGGGGGATAAATTTTAGTAACGCCTTCCATGGCGAAAATTACTTTTTTGTCAGACATAGTATTGAATTAGAATTTGTTGTACGCCCCTTCGGGTCGCATGAATTAGTTGATGGTTCTCAGTTATTGGTCCCTTTAATACGAAACACAGGAATGAGCATCAAATTAATTTGCTTTGGATCGCAAATATACTTTTAGTCTGACACAAAAAATAATTTCACTTGGTTGATTAACTTGGCTTTTGGCAAATTGATTACTAACTACAAATTATATCTCAATCCCAAATTAAAGGTATTCGCCTGTCCTCCAGTGTCTAATAAAAATTTGCTTCTAAAAGCAGTGTACAATAATTCAATTTCAAAATTGCTAGTTACCTGATACTTGGCACCTACTCCTCCTTGAACGAAATAGTCAAAATCAGCTTGATAGTAAGGAGCAAAACCAGATATAGCATAGAAGGTTGTTTTAGGGTTAGGGAAATAACTAAAGATTAAAGTAGCTGGAGTAGAGAAACGATTCAAGTGACCATCTTCTTTCGAGCCAATGTCTTCTAACAAGAAATCAACCTCTGTGAAAATGGAGAAACTGTTTCCAATAGAAAAATCATTGAATAACTGTGTGTTGAACGTGGCGCCATTCCAATCGATGTATGGTTTTTCATCACTTCCTGCAAGGTCATTGGCCGTGGCAAAAGTCAAGGTACTTTGGATGGAGAAATTCTCTAATTTTTCAAATGGCGCGATACGAACTTTCGCACCTATGGCAGTAACACCAGAACGATTGGTATCTTCTTCATTGTTCTGAAAAACATCTAATGCTGTGCTCGGCAATCCAGAATAATTCACCCGACGATATCTCAATTCGATACCTGCATTGAAACGGTTAGTAAATCCATATAATGCACTAAAAGTAGAAGAGAAGAAAGTAGAACGGTCTGTTAGATTTCCGTCGGAACCTGTTTTTTGAGTATACAAATTATTGAAAACTTTTAATTCCACTCCTCCTTTGGGGATGGTTGCAGACACGACGTATCGTGCTGCATTGGCTGCTGTAGAAGCATTGTTGATGCCAGACGTTTTATTCGTCTGATCATTCAACTGCCAGTTGTAATTGTAGTAAGAAATTTTGCTGTTGGAACTGATGTCATTGTCTCTGTACTTATTGATGAATTTGATAATGGATTTTTGATTTCCACCAAAATCACCGGGATACCATTCGAATATTTTTGATAACCCAACATTGTTGCCATTGACTTTGATGAAGTTTGGATTGTTCAAAGCCTTTACGGTTTGTACTTCCAACTGTTGGTCTAGTTGTCCTGGGCGGTAAGCGAAATTGACAATTGGAGGGCAATCAACGGCACCACAAACTAAGACGAAGTGTAAACGTGCATCTTTTGTTGTTTTTAATAGCTTTTCTTTTTCTAATTTATTTAAAGTAAGGGTTTGTCCGGCTACTTTATGCTTCTTGCGATCGAAGAAACCAGGAGTATCTGTTACCGCAGCAATTGGGTAAGATTTCGCTGCAGCATTAATAACTAGCAAGTTGTATGCATTGATGTAAAAAGCTTTGTTGTTAGTGGCGTCTGTACCAGACAAGTCTGCGTTTTCAATTCTACTGATTAGGGTTTTCAAATCTGTACTGTTTTTAGCTTTACTATAATCTACACGGCCATTCTTGACATGGGTTTTGAAAAATTGATCTGCCTGATCGAAAAAAGACTTATCCAATTTCTGACTGAAAATAGTTTGACTTAAAAAGGTAATTGCGATTAATACGATTAAATTTTTCATGATAAATTTTTTAAAGTGTTAGTAATTTTGGCATTCAGCAAATGTGCTTAGCCGGGTTATTTATTGGTGTTTGTTTTTGATAAAAATTTGATGATTTCGTGTTTGGCTACGAGCCCTTGGTAGAAGGCGACTAGCTTGCTTTTAGAAAAGATCAGTAATGCTGGAAGTTTAGAGAAAGACACTTCTGTTTTGATCACCTCTGCTTCCTTTCCTCTAACTCTAATAAGCTGTAATGCCTCTGGAAATTCCTTTGCTACTCCCTCTACAACCTCACTCATTAAGCCCGAGAAGTTTTCATTTTCGAGAAGAACAAGGAGTGGCTTATCCAATCTTCCAGACCAATTCGCTAATTGGGCGTAAGAGTTTATATTTTGTAATTTTTCCATGATCTTAGTTTTTAAATGTTTGCTTGTGCCAATATATATCCAAGGGCTGTGCCAACGCGATTTTTATAATTGAGACTTAGTCGTAAGTCTTTGTTTGTCAGTTAGTTAAAATTTATTCGCTGTTATGGAGAGTTTCATTATTGCGAAAATATTTTACGATATATCGTAATTTTACGAAAATAAATTACTAGCTTTATATTGATTATTGAGTGTTAGCTAAGAATGCGATAATGGATGTAATGCTTACTCGGAATGAAAGAAGGAACACCAAGCACCTCAAAGGTTTCAGTGTCCGTAAGAATAAATAAGCACGGATTTGTTGCACTAATTCGAAGTGATTACACCTTTTATAACAATAACATTACATTTCAAAATAAACGCCATGAAGTCAACCTACTCCCAAGCGCTAGATCTCATCCCCGATGCCATCATTTGGTTCGATAAAGAAGCAAATCTTGTAGAAGTAAATGACACTGCTGCGAAGATGTGGGGCTATACAAGAGCAGAAATCAAAGGCATGACCATCTTTGACGTTAATCCGAATATGCATCCTGATACTTGGGAGGCGCACTGGGAAGATAAAGTGGTTCAATCCAAGGTTTTTGAAAGCAGTCACCGACGAGCAAATGGAGAAGAATTTCCCGTTGAAATCAGAGATCATTTCATCAACATAGGTGGAAATAAATTAAGCTGCGCGGTAATCAGAGACATCACCGAACGGAAACAAAAGGAGGCGGCTTTGCGAGGCGCGTTGTTAGAAATACGAGAATTAAAAGAAAAATTAGAACAAGAAAATAATTATCTCCAAGAGGAAATTCAAGAGGGTAGTAGCTTTGGAGAAATCGTTAGTCAGTCTTCAGCATTTAAACCTTTGCTGCGGCAGATTCAGCAGGTAGCACCAACTCTTTCTACAGTATTAATCACTGGGGAAAGTGGAACGGGAAAAGAATTAATCGCTCGAGCTGTCCATCGCCTCAGTCCTAGATGTGGCCGTCCAATGATAAAAGTGAACTGTGCCGCGCTTCCTCCGAATCTCATCGAAAGCGAATTGTTTGGTCATGAGAAAGGAGCCTTTACAGGAGCAGTGAGTAGCAAAACAGGTAAGTTCGAATTGGCCGATGGGGGCACCTTATTTCTGGATGAAATTGGGGAAATGCCTATTGATCTACAACCAAAAATTTTGCGAGCTTTACAAGAAGGAGAGATAGAACGAGTAGGAGGGCAAGGGCACAAGATAGTAGATGTCCGGATTATTGCAGCAACCAATCGGGACCTCGAAAAACAAATCGAAAAGGGAAAGTTTCGAGAAGACCTTTATTATCGGTTGAATGTGTTTCCATTACATTCTCTTCCGCTTAGAGATCGTATGGACGATATTCCAATCCTAGTTCGTTACTTCGTAGAAAAGCTGGGTAAGAAATTAGGGAAGCCCATTACGGATGTTCCTCAAAAGGTTATTGACAAATTAGGAGGCTATGATTTTCCCGGTAATATCCGAGAATTAGAAAACCTTATTGAGCGAGCGATCATTACTTCCCGTGGGAAAAAATTAATCCTTGGGTCTTGGTTCTCTGCAAAACCTCGGAAACCAAAAGCGATACATTTTTCCAGTTTAGAAGAAGTTCAAAGAAAGCACATTATTGAAGTATTAAAACACACGAAATGGAAAGTGAGTGGAGCAAATGGTGCTGCGGAAATATTGGGTATGCGACCGACGACATTGTATTCCAGGATTGAGAAATTAGGAATTCGAAGGAGTTCTGAACCAGAGGGAAAGGAGTAAAGACTGAGGTTTATTGGTTTCTGCCTGTAAATGATTTTATAAGACATGTAGTTACTCGAATGAGATAGACCCTCCGCTTGTTCTCTATGGATTCAATACTAATGAGTGATAAATGTTGTTGTGTATTCATCTTGTATTGTACTATACAAAATAGGCTGTTACCAAATCCTCGATGCAATCTTTCTTTCTTCTTCGCTTAGTGCATTGGCATAGATAGCGGTGATCTCCAAAGAGCTATGTCCCATACATTTACTTACAAGGTTAAGTGGTATATTCTTTTCAAGGCAATGAATAGCGAAACTATGGCGTAGTCCTTTAGGGCAAGCGTGAATACCACTAATGCCTGCTTTGTTCATTACGGCCATTACTTTGAGGTAGCCTGTATTTCTCGTCCACGTCCAAATTTTATCCTTTTTTGCTTGCTTTGCTTTTTGACGTTTTTTAATATTATGAACCATTTGCATTTCATCTAAGAAGCTATCAGGAATGGGAATTTGTCTAAAGACTCCCTTCCTTCTTTTTTGAGTGACTCTGTAACAATAGCCTTACTTGGATAATCTACGTTAGAAACATGTAGTTCCAAACCTTCGGATATTCTTACGCCTGTATAGTAGAGTAGAAGGCAAAAAGTTCTGACCTCGTTTTGTGATTCTCTGGCGTGAATCAGGAATCTTTCTCTTTCACTTGCTACTAAATATTTACGGTTTCCTTTCTGGTCGAATAAGTTTATCATTTTGCAATATAATACATTACTCATGAAGTAGTGTATTGTTATCGTACAGAAAAAAGGATTAGAAGCAAGAAAAAACAGGGTAGGGTGATCGCAATACAGTATATTAATATAGTGTATGGTTTCAACCTACCTTATGCTATTTTTGATGTAAATCCATTAATATCACAGATTATCCTCTTCGGCGTAGTCTTTGTAACAAAAGTATCGAAAATGTAATCCTCCATTACATCAATAACAATAAGTATACTTCCTTCCCACAAACTCTAAGTCTACTCCAATAAAATATTAAACGTTCTATCTGGGTAAACCTCATTTTAACAGGATCAATATAACAAAGAAATTGCAATTTCTTTGTTTAGCATAATCTATTGTGAAATATATTTTTTAATTAAAAACCATCTAT
>CAZDTI010000282.1:0-11435 GCA_964508085.1 uncultured Saprospiraceae bacterium
GTAAATCAATTTCGTTTGTAGAGATTTGGAAAAATCCATCTTCAAAGGAAACCGTATTCACATAGAGCAGCTTTCCATTGATGTTATAGATCTCAATAGTTTGATCCTCCTCCGTCGAAAATTCTTTGGTAATCTTAATAATGTCATTCACCGGATTTGGGAATATATTGAACTTAGGCATTATATCAATTTTCACTATTTCAATACGTGAATATTCATAAGTTCCATCCTTATCCACCATTTTAAGTCGATAATAGTTATTCCCAAAAAATGGAGATCGATCTTCAATCGCATATTTCTGAGCCATTCTAGTATCTCCCTCACTTTCGACGGTAGACAGTTCCTGATAATCATATCCATCCTGAGAACGCTCTACTATAAAGTGACTCGAATTGATTTCTGAAGCCGTCTGCCAATCCAGATATACAATATCATTTTGTAAAATGGCATGGAACTCAGTCAACTCAACTGGTAAAGAATTAGTCGGTGTTCTGGAACCAATCGTAAATTCGAAAACACCAAATGGAGGAGGATCGCCACTAACGATTGAACCTGCACTGGTTGTTCCTGCTGTTCCTGTTGTACCTCCATTTCTATAAGATATCCATTCATCATCCTCACCGACTTTCCTTGTCAAACCAACTACAATTAATTCTCCCATATCTTCAAAGCCGTTTTCCTCCGTGTTCATCCAATGGAAAGTAACATCGAGTTCCTCATCTTTACTTTTATTAAGTATCCAATGTTGATTCGTACTTATATTATTCATTTCTGACAATTTAAAAACGCCAAATGGAGGAGGGTCTCCTTTATACTGAGCAGTGACCTCCAAGGCAGAGTCTGTTATTTTAGAAATTTCAATAGGCGCATATTTATCACCAGAACCTACTGGAAATAAAAAAGGCTGATTATCTGTTTTACCTCTTTTCATCATAGGACCATCAACAAAGGCATCTCTACCAGCTCCTTTAATAACGGCATCCTCTTCGATGATAACCATGGCGTCATCATCAGTTTGAATATTTCCTGTCGTTAAAAACAAAGTATCGGACACCACCATATCTCCTGTTAGAGATATGCCTGCTGAATTTTCAAATAAAATTTTTCCATACAGAAACTCGTCACCTCCTGAGTCTGCTAAATTCGTTGTTGTAATGCTTTGTGTGCTCGTTCCATTAAACACCAATTTAGCATCTGATGCCATACTTAATGCCCCAAAGTTAGTCTTTTGAATAATGTCTCCACCTAGCTTTAAGGTACCCGTTTCCTTAAGGTCAATAAGTACTTCTTCCGCATCCGCTGCGTTCATGATGATATCACCAGCAATATTAATTTCAGCATTTGCCTTTTTAACTTCCAGTTTAATATCTAGATCGTCAACTGATTCTATCGTTTCCATGATCACATCACCGGTAATTGTCATCTTACCCCCATCGTCTCCAGATTTTAATTTAGTGTGGTTCGATCCCCCCGCATTCAATAAATAGGCATGACCATTTAATTGAAAATGAGATGAGGCAGTTGCGGTTAGAGCAGTTCTTTTACCACCATACATCAATAAAAAGAGGCTATCATGTAGGATTACCTCAGAAGAACCCTCCAACTTAAAATCCAATTCTTCCCCATCTCTAGCTATCAATTTAGTTTTGCCAATAACTTCTAACATTGCACTTCCAGCGGTTAGAATATCAGTGCCATTTTCTCCATTTCCTGACTTTTTAAAATCATAAACAAAATCGCCTTCAATGAATGTTTGCGAATTTTCATTTAGATAAAACTGGAGCACATTTCCGGAATTATTATCCGCTGATCGTGTAAAGTTTACGTTTCCCACGACAATGAATTTCGCAGTTGAATTTACCTCTAGTTCCACATCTTTATTTTCATTTTCTGCGGTTACTATAACATCTTCTAAAACGGTGAATGTATCTGCGCCCGTAACGATTAACTTTGCGGCATCATTAGACGCATTTGTGATGGAGATTCTTGTCACCGTGACATTTGTATTTACGGTAACAACAAAACCATCGATTACGACAAAGTCTGAAGCTCCTGGTACAACTCCACCTGCCCATGTCGTGGTCTCGGTCCAATTCCCATCAGCGTGCGCGTAAATAGTAGCGGCATAATTCTGATTGGAGTAAAGAAGACTAATAAAAAAAGTAAGAAAAAAGAAGTAAAATTGTTTCATTGAGTAGGAAATTTTAGGGCTAATATAAATGGTTCGTGTTCACAAATGCGGGAGGAGTTTAGACTAAGGAGGAGAAATTTAGAAAGATGGGAGATGCCTTTTTTCTGATCGAATTAAATTGAGATTTAATGGCTACTATCAGATTCGAAGAGACCTAAATCAACAATTTGACCATAATCATGAATTTTACCGTCTTCCCTGTCACATTTTCTGAGATAAAAAGAAACCTTTTATTAATTTATGTACTATTGCAAAAATAGTTTAGGCTAGCATGCGCTCCTATCATTTAGCTAAATCACTCTTTTTGTGTAGCTTAGTTATAAGTAAAAAATTGCAATGGTCTAAAATTATTTTTGAGCCAGCCCCTTCAGATTATTTTTACGAAAGAATCCAAAAAATGAAAGAAAAATTCAAACAAATAAATTTTGATAATAAAGACAACCCCAGATCCTATTTTGAGATTATCAAAATTGAAGAGCTGTTGCGTAGAGATTTAGATCATGATATTGGCAAAAATCACATTGTACAGTTCTACATCATTTTCTTTATCTATGAAGGAAGAGGCTATCATACAATTGATTTTACAGATTACAAATACAAAAAGGGTACAGTGTTATTGGTCAGAAAAGATCAGATACATAAGTTCTTTAGGAGTCCTGATGTGAAGGGATATTTATTGCTTTTTACAGAGGAGTTTATAGTGAGTCATTTGAACAGAATGGAAGCTTTGAAATCCATGCAGCTGTTTAATGATCTGTTGAGTTTTCCAAAAATCGAATTAAAAGTTGAAGAAGAATATTCCGATTTTGCCATATTGGTAAAGCAGTTGGAAAAGGAATATAATTTCAAAGATGATTATTCCATCGGAATTACAAGAAGTGTTTTACATATTGTAATCACAAAGTTGTTCCGAATTAAATCTAAGGATGGGCTTTTTATGAGAAAGGGAAAATACCTATCTCAGTTTTTAGAATTTCAAAATCTGGTAGAAGAAAACTGCTTTACAAGTAAGAAAGTCCAATTTTACGCTCAAAAACTAGGTGTTTCCACTAAAACACTCAATAACATTGTAAAAAGCATTGTCAATAAAGCTGCTAAAGCCTTTATTGATGAAATTACGATTCTCCAAATAAAAAGGCTACTCATCACTTCCGACTACTCCATAAAAGAAATCGCTTATACTGCAGGATTTGAAGATCCGACCAATTTTTTCAAATATTTTAAAAAGTTCACAGGCAGCTCTCCCGAAGTCTTTCGACAAGCCCATTAATCAGAACCTTTTTAAATTTTCCCATTTTGACAGTCCTTTGGACTTTTCTCACCATTTAGGGTATTCTCTTTCCCTATAATTTTGTGGCAATCATTATTCATCATTTTAAATAAAAACAAAATGAAGTTCTCCGCCACACTTTTCCTTGTAACCATGGCTTTATTGCTTAGCAATTGCAATACGAATAAAGCCAATTCTAAAACATCTAAAAAAGAAACAAAAATGGAATTAACTAAAAAAGAGAAAGTCGTTGCCCTATTGAACAGTTTCAATACTGGCGACCAGACCCCTATTTCTTACATCAACCCAGAGAAGTATATCCAACACAACCTTGACGTTGGGGATGGATTAGCAGGATTTGGAGCGGTCATGCAACATGCCCCCCCTGGAGGTTTTAAAGCCAATGTCGTCAGAGCATTTGAAGACGGAGATTTTGTATTCACACATACGGTATATGATTTCTTTGGACCAAAGATTGGCTTCGACGTTTTCCGATTTGAAAATGGATTGATCGTAGAACATTGGGATAATTTGATTGAAGTGCAGCCTCCTAACCCAAGCGGCAGAAGCCAAACTGATGGACCCGCCGACATTAGCGATAAAGATAAAACCGCTGCGAATAAGGCAACCATTAAAGGATTTATTGATGACGTTTTGCTCAATCATCAAAATGATAAGTTGACCACTTACATCAACCCAACTAAATACATCCAACATAACCCTGCCGTAGCAGATGGTTTGGATGGTTTTGGTGCAGCGATGAAATATTTTGCGGAAAACGGATTGGTCATGGAATATACGGAAACGCATAAAATATTGGGCGAAGGTAATTTCGTATTAGCCATGAGTGAAGGAAAATTTGGGAAAGGCGAACACACCGCATTCTATGATTTATTCCGATTAGAGAATGGTCAAATAGTCGAACATTGGGATGTAATCGCTCCTATTCCTGCAAGGTCAGAATGGAAAAATGAGAATGGAAAGTTTTAATGATTTTTCATTCTTCCTAAAAAATTCTAACTAATAAAACAACTAAAATGGCAAAACAGAAAGTTATTATAGAAGTCACCTCTTTTAAAATTAACACGAATGTTGACCCTACTATTTTTCAAAAAAGAGATGCGACTATTGAAAAAGACTTCACCGATAAACAACCTGGTTTCTTAAAACGTCTTAGCGCCGTGAATGAAGCGGGGGAATATGTTGTGGTCGTTTATTGGAAAACGATGGCGGATGCAGAAGCTTCAATGGCTAAGTTTATGAAAGATAAATCCGTAGCAGATTATGCAGGGATGATTGATGGCAACTCGATGAAAATGAATCGGTATAAAATGTTCTAATGGTTACGTTTCACATTTATCTATTAATAATAATTTAGTGAAAAAATAGAGGAGGTTAGTTGCTAAAGCAACCAACCTTTTCTCTTTTTTACACTTCTTTGGCCGAAAAGGATAGTGAACATAAGTTGTTTAAGGAATAACTTTGTAACTCCACAACAATCATATTGGTAAGTTCATATTTTATTTAAATATACCAATTCATTCAAAAACATAAATATTAAAAAATGCAAAATATTCAAATTGATCCGACCGTACAATCTGTAATTTCTTTACTTTTCAAAGATGCTAAGTTTGATGCATTGAGGGCAGCAAAAGGGATTGCTAAAATGATTTTCAGACCTCTAGAGCCTAAGGACATGGAAAATGTTTACCTTCCCGTTTCCCAAAAACAAGGTGAGTTTTTTTATAAAACCATTGTTGAAAATGATTTAAAATCCATCGTAGAATTTGGGACTTCATTCGGTATCTCTACTTTGTTTTTAGCTGCTGCTGCAAAACAAACAGGGGGTCAGGTGATTACTACAGAACTATTGTCCAGCAAGGTTAAAACGGCACGGGAAAACTTTAAACAAGCAAAGCTTAATAGCTATATTGAAGTGAGGGAAGGCGATGCTTTAAAAACCTTAGCCAATCTTAATCAACCAATAGACTTTCTAATGTTGGATGGCTGGAAAAACCTTTATCTTCCTCTATTCAAACAGCTAGAACCTTTTTTTCATAAAGGCACTATTATTTATGCTGACAATGTAGATATGGCGGATTCAAAACCGTTTTTAGACTATATTTACGCTAAGTCGGATGTTTATGACGCTCAGCGAGTACATCAGGGCAAGGGGGAGTTAATCTCAATATTCTGAAATAACTTCTTAAGTCGAGGATGAAATCGATATTATAAACCATAGGTAAATCAACAAAATGGGATTTGGAAATAAACGGAAACTCCCCTGGTGGAGAAGTAAATATATTCTCTGGGCTTTCCTAATGCTACCAGGACTGCTATTTACAATTGGATTGTTAGGTGGCAACATGACTTATGAAAGTCTCATGCATGCAACTGGTGAATTTAGTGCCCGATTTTTGGTTTTTTCTCTAATAGCTACTCCATTAAGCATGCTTTTGCCTAAGTACAAATTCCCCAAATGGCTCAATCGAAATAAACGATATTTTGGTGTTGCTGCCTTTGCTTATGGATTGTATCATACCATCGCTTATTTGATAGAAACTCCAATCAATCAAGTAACAGGAGCGTTTTTTGAGATTGGTCTACTTACTGGCTGGATCGCTTTTATGGTCTGGATTCCTATGGTAATTACCAGCACTGATGCTTGGGTCACACGCCTTAAGCAAAGATGGAAAAAGATTCACAACTGGGGTTATTTGGCTGCTTTATTAGCCTTCCTTCATTGGGCTTTCATCCATTATCATTGGCAACCGGCACTGGTTCATGCGGCTCCTGTGTTATTGTTACAAGGGTATCGTTGGGGAAGCATCTTTTTTAGTAAAAGAAATGTTATAAAATCACCTGATTTAAAATAAAAAAGGAGGGTAGTTGAAATGCTTGTTAAGAAATGTTCTTGAAAAGGTTCTAAATCAGGCTCATTCTACTCTCTCCAATAATCCGTCACTACCAACTTACAACAACTTACAATCTCCGTATTCCATTCCTTTTATAAAGGATATCTCGTATCTTGCGACAACAACAATATCCGATACGATGACTCTTCTAAAAAAACTCCCCTTTGTTCTATTCGCCTCTCTTTTTCTTCTAACTTCCTGCAACAGAAATGCGATCCCCAAACCGGTTAACACCTTAGCCGAAGAACTCATAGTAAAACGAACTAAGAAAGCAGACTACGAATTGCATTTTACCAAAAGTGCCGTCTGGGATATTTCTATGGCCAGCAGCCCCGATCAAATCGACTGGGAAAAACCGACTGCTTCCTTTGAAGGTGACTTTATCAAATTTCCTAAAGTGGGACGAGACGGCAGGGTATTTTTCGGAGTAACTGATCAGACTAGTGGACAACGATATATCGTTTCGGAGCGGTTAATTCCAATGAAAGGAACGGACAACTTCAGGGATCTGGGTGGGTTGCCCGTTGGAGAGAATCGGATTGTCCGCTGGGGAAAGATTTTTCGTTCGGACAAATTATCAGATCTCACTAAAAAGGATTTAGCTTACCTGTCTGATCTGGATATCAAATCGATTTGTGATTTTAGAAATGACATTGAGATAAAAAAAGATCCGGATCGTATACCAAAAGGCGCTAAATATTATCAGTTTGCGATTGCAGACAAAGAAGGTCGCGAACATGCCAGAATAAAAAAGGAAGTGATGAGCCGAAAGTTGAAAGGTCTGGAGGCTAAAGAATACTTTGGTTTCATTATGACGGCTTTCGCTGACACCGCCGGTACCGATTTCAAGCCAGTTGTAGACTTATTGTTAAACCAACCAAATGATAAGTCTCCCCTAGCCTACCACTGCTCCGGTGGCAAAGATAGAACTGGGCTAATGTCTATTGTTTTACTGTCAGCTCTCGGCGTAGAAAAGGACATTATTAAGAAAGAATACCTGATGTCTAATTTCTACAGATATAAAACCAATAAGAAAAACAGCCGACGTGCTCGCCTTGTTAGAATCGATAGAAAAACTTCTTCTTACGCTTTTGTGGTGCAGGAAGAATATTTTGATCGGGTTTATGAGGTGATTGAAACGAAGTATGGGGGAATGGATAATTACTTGAAGGTTAAATTTGGTTTGGATAAGGGGAAACGGGCGATATTGAAGGAACGCTATACTATGGAAATCCCTCAGCAATAAGGCTTTTGAAAAAACGACTTCAGTAATTTTTATTCATTCTCTAAAATTCATACTGCATATTAAACAACACATTAATTCCCATCTCTTCTGCGAAATACCGCTGACGATTCAAATAATCTCGGTAGCTGGTATTCAATAAATTTTCAGCGCTAAGCGAAAAACGGATAGAAGAATTCGACAATTGTAACAAGGTGCTCATATTTAGACCGAGTAAAAAATAGTCGTTAGGAGGTGCGGTATAATCTTGTTCTTCAGCAATATTTTGCTTTTGAAAGGTATACCTCCCATTAACAGAAATGCTATTTTCTTTCCAATTCCTTTTATCATTTAAAGAATAGGAAAACGATGAAAATAAATTATCCGCTGGTATATTAATCAATGTGGTATTATTACTTAAGTCTCTCCCATTCACATGAGCATATTTGAAAACCCATTTTGTATGCTCCGTTGGCTCGTAAGATAATTGGAAATCGAGCCCTTGTATTCTTGCATCTGTTTGCTCATAAATAAAAACAGGAAAGGCGCCTCTGATGGTAAGGCGAAACTCATTTTGAGGTTGCAGGTAAATGTAATCCTGGATATTTTGGTAATACAGAGAAGTCTGTAAAAAGATTTTCTTTCTAAAATTCCAATCTAAGGAAGCAATTCCTTTCAGTGATTTTTCCGGGTTCAAATTTGAGCTTCCTTCTTCAATTCCACTGACTCCCTGATGAAGACCGAAGCTGTATAGTTCGTTGACTTCCGGAGCACGTTGGCTGTAGCCGAGGTTGAAATTCGCTTTTAGTCCTTTGGTGATATTATAATTCAAACCAGAAGAAAATGCATAATTATGAAACTGATGATCAAAACGTACTATGCTTCTTGGTAACGTATTAGAAATGGTTACCACGTCTAAATATTTTAGATCATATCTGGCACCGATTTCATAAAACAGTTTTTCTCTTTGTTGTTGAAGAATCAGAAAAGCGGAGGAGCTGTGTGCCTCATAATTTGGAAGGAGTGGAACAATACCTGTCTCTGGATTGTTCGTATTGTCAACAAATTCGTATTGTAATCCAGTTTTCAAAAAGAATTCCTTTGCAAAATTGTGCTGGTAAGTGGCTTCTGCAAAATTTGAAAATTGCTGCAAACTCAAGGTAGGCGTATCCGAACGACCCCCTCTCCGAACATCAAATTCTTTTCGGTTGTTAAACTGACCACCATATTTAAACTGCAACACTTGTTGATCATTTATGAAATATTTGGACTGCCATTTCACCAGATGATGACCAACTTCTTGTTTCGGAGCCTCAATTTCATAAGAAAATTCATCTTTCGTAAAAAACGGAATGTCTCTGTTTAAAGCCGCATTCAAATCGGTAAGGTTGCCAACATGAGCTCCTCTCAAAACGCCCAGACTTGTGTTGAAAGAGCTGAAGTAAAATTCATTAAACCATCGGTCACTAAACTTTTTCTCTACCTGAAAAGCAAGATTGGCTTCTCGTCTTCCTGTGTTGGTCAAAAAGTAATTTGGGGTCTTAGCATCGCCAATCATTTTTAAAGTTCCACTAATTCGCCAAGCAGCCCAGCGACCGTTTTTTTCAATGCTGCTGTTCAACGTATTACCCAGACCATTACTTTGAAAAGTATAATTCAAACTTCCTTTCAGGCCTGGTTCTCTGGTTATTTTTTTGGTTTCCACTAATACAACTGCTCCCAAGGCATTGCCACCATAGGCCAATGCGCTTGTACCTTTGACCACTGTCAATTGGTTGGCAACAGAAGGGTCAATCTCCGGCGCATGATCATTGCCCCATTGTTGACCGGATTGTTCAATACCATTATTAAGGATGGAAATTCGGTTACCGGAAAGCCCATGGATAATAGGTTTAGACACACCCGCGCCCGTTTTTAAAACACTGACTCCCGTCATGCTTTCTAAAACATCTCCTAGATTCTTACTGCTATTTCTCGCTATTTCTTCCTGATCAATTCTCGAACTTACTTCAGTAGTCTGATCGGTATAACTCCCCTCCACAATAACTTCATCAAGTGGAGTCGCCTCTTTTACCAACAATACAACTACAGAAGTATCGGCCTCCACTAAAACCTCTAGTGTTTTAGGTTCATAACCAATCCGACTGATCTGCATTTGATAAACACCTGCACATAGGTTTTCAAATTCGAAAAACCCCAGTGAGTCCGAAGCAAGCCCTCTCTCCTCTTCTTCCAAAAACAGGTTGGAATAAGGCAAAGGAATTCCAGTATATTCGTCCAGAAGATGGCCAGACCAACGCAAATCACAAGATTGTGATACTCCGCTTAGTGCCAATATCAAAAACAAATTTACCAGAATTCCTTTATGGAGGGCCGCTATCATTCTTCTACAGTAACGTCAAATACCACCTCGATATCAGTTTCGCCACCCGCGTTTGTAATATCTCCACCCGAAACTCCTTCCGCACTTTTTGCTGGCTCATGCTTCAATGTAACCTTAAGTGTTCCAGTACCGGCAGCACCAGTTGTAACAGTTGTGGATAACCCAACTGGATTTCCATCTGCATCCATATCCGTGTAAACGACAGTTAGGTCACTCAGGCTAGTGGAATAAAAAAACTGATGTTCAGCATCTTCTTCCTGTACCTCTTCAGTAATGTTTTCAGCAGGACTTTCTGCTTCATTTAGCAAGGTTACAGCTCCAGTATAGGCGGTATTGGCTTTCAAGGTACCATTTGTAATGACCGGATCATTTCCACCATCACCGTCTAAGTCTAAGAATTTCATAGTAACTGCATCACCTGCTGCAGATGTCAATATAAAATTTAATGTCGTGATCACTTCTTCCTCGTTTGGAACTTCCACATCATCATCTCCGCAAGAGGTGAAAGTGAAGAATCCAGCAACAAGGACAAAGAAAAATAAGTTTTTAAAAGTATTCATTTTATAAAGGTTTTAAAAAAAGTAAAGGCACACTTTTATATTTTAAAGGTTTTAAGAAAGTGTGTATTGTTAATAAATAATTAGCGTTTAGTAAATTCGAATGAGAGACTACAGGTCTCCGATTCCTAACCAGAGGGCATCTGCTCATTGACATTGGTTAACCAGGTTGAATACCTGATATCCAATACATATACCTGTAATGTACATGGAGCGATAGTCCAATGCTTTGGAATTTTATGCTTTCAGCATACTCATTAGTGCCTTGGAAAACAGAATTATAATTCGTTGACTTAGGGAAGATTATCTAAACCACAACCATAAATGATGTATTCAGAAATTCTCAATGACCACAGAAACTTCATTTGCCAAATGCAGATGAAGAAAATTCAATTTTCTAAATGAGTAATATGACTATATAAAATAAACTGGTGGGCCGCGAAGAGAAGCTGGCTTGCCTGCGTTTTCGAATAACAATAAGTTAGTACCCGAAAAGACAAAATGATAAACCAGCGACGCGAAAGAGGTAAGAATATTATTTTCTACTGGTTCTTTAGGAGAAAAATTAAAATCACAGATACTACAATCTGCATCAAAATGGTAGGCATGAAACTGGAGATCTTCCCCACAGTTTTCGTGGCCATCATGAAGGTGAACCCTGTGGTCATGACCATGTTCTGTTACATAGTGGATTTGCTGAAGTGCAAATGCATTCACGAGTAGCGCTATAAAAGACAGCGCGAAAAACGGACGGTATGTATTTAGAATATGGATCTCGGTTCCTTAATTTAATGCAAAAATAGGTAAAAATAATGATATCGGAGTATAACGTTTTCTAAGTATGACTTTAGTATTCCCAAAAAAGTCTAGCCTTTGACTATAATCGATTTTTGTTGA
>CAZDTI010000283.1:0-11433 GCA_964508085.1 uncultured Saprospiraceae bacterium
GAAGAATACTTAATGGCGTTCGACAATAGGTTTAATAAAATATTTTTTAGGAGATGTGGATCCACCATTGAAATTTCAGCTCCGGAATGTTGGTGAATGATTTGTTGATTTTTTTTATTTAATAATTTTATTTCATTAAGAATTTCTACAATGAATTCAGGGATGTTTACCTCACTGATTTGAGAAGTAACCTTTCCTGATTCCAGTTTTTCTAAAGAGAGGAAATCATTAAGAATACTCGTCAGATTGTTCACCGAAGATTTGATCCTGCCGATATGCTTGAGCCTGTTTTCTTGCTGGCCCAATTCCGTGTACCTGCTAATCAAACCAGCAGAAGAAAGAATCGAACTCAGTGGTGTCCGAAATTCATGCGAGGCCATAGAAACAAAACGAGATTTGAGCTCGCTCAGCTCTATTTCTTTTTCTAATGCTTTTTCTAACTTAATTTCATTTTCTTTTAAAGTTTTGGTTCGTTTTTTTACTTTTTCCTCTAGTTGAGTATTGAGATTTTCTAATTCTTTAGCTTTTTGCTTTTCTAAACTGGCATCATGGATGTAAGCGATTGCGAGTTGTTCTCCTTTGTTTTTGACATAACTCAAGCTGATATGAACCGGGAATTGTTCTCCATTTTTGCGTAAGCCATACAAGTCGAGATTGACACCCATTAATCGAGGGGTAGGCTTCTTATTGTAGCCTTCACGGTGTTTTACATGCCTGGAACGAAAAGAATCGGGGAGTAAAATTTCCATCGCTTTCCCTTCTAGTTCTCCATGCTCATAAGCAAACATCTTTTCTAAGAAAGGGTTAACTTTTAGAATTACGCCAGTCGCATTTACAACCAACATCCCAATGGTCGCTTCTTCATATAAGGCGTGTAAAATGTCTTGATCTTTCATCTCTATGTGTTTCTAATAATAAAGCTACAAAGTAATAATTTTTATTGAAGGCTCTGTGATTAAAATTGGGAAACGTTTTTACCTAATGTATTAAGGTCGATGAGGAAACAAATATAAGATCTATTGTATTGGAGTCAAGAACCATCAACAGCCTAGAGCCTTTAAAGCTGCAAGTTAGTGGAGATTCTATTTTGTTGAGATGTCAAAAGTCATAGGGGGGAAGAAATAAATGTCATCCCTTGGCTGTTGGTTGTCGTGTTTTAGATGGTTTTAACCAGATGAAATTTGATTGTCTTCAATGTTACATAGAATCGTCATTACCCATCATTATGTTCAACCTCAAAAACATGTGAATGCAAGTTGGCGATCCATTGTTTCCCTTCTTGCGTAACACGTAGATAGCGCAGTGCATCTTGGATATATGGTCGAATAGTATTCCAATAAAATCCCGGATAATTTTTTCTCAAATCTCCAGGCGTTTTATATCCCAGCTCTTTGTTGCGACCTATTTCACTAAATTCATAAAACAAGGCAGCTTGTTTTTTTAGATAATTTGGATCACCTAATTGTCCAATTAGATCAGAAGCCCTGATTAAGCCTCCATAGTTTTTGGTATCCTGATAAAAAGGTTTTTTAGGGCTAGGGAACCTGGTCATTTCTATATAGTTACAGATCTTATCACTATCAATTTTAGTAAAGGTTGTTTGGCTGAATCGCTCTTGAACGAATAATTTTCCCCGGTCAACATGGTAGGGGGTTAGCGCAGCTCCGGTTCCATCTCTTGAAATTTCGACAACATCATCCGCTATTCCTGTTGCACAATGGTCTCCAATATCGTTTTTACAAATACCTCGAACATATCCAATGTCATGACAAAGAAGAGCGATGATAAAATGTAACCAATCGTCAGAAGTTACCCCTCCATCACTTAAATGCTTCCCTTTCAGTATTTCTTGTCCCACTAATGTCACCATTATCGTATGGTCTACATCATGATACAATAGATCACTATTCGAAATGTTCTCAAGGGCAAGGCGACCGAACCAGGAAAGGATGTAGCTATTTTCTTTTTCTAATATGCCAAAGGTTTCTAAGTAGGATTCACTCAGTTCTTTAACAAATGCTTCTATTAGAATTTTTTGGATGTTTAGCATCTTATGGGTGTTTAAATTTAATGCAATTTAAGCTTTTTTATAGGATTCTTTTGATCAAAGTAGAAAAGGATATGAGCAACTTATTTTTTAAACAGGTAGTTCTGTAGTTTTTTTTGGAATTAGTTTCTGTGCTTAATGATCATTTTCAATTCCGTATTACAATAGTATTTAGCCTCCTTGAAAATTACTGTCCATAAAATACAATGGTGAGTGTGGTTGTTAATAAAAAAGCAAAAGGGATGATCACGATTGAAAAGGCAAAAGAGACCAGAATCAATTTCACAAAAGCCTTCCACCAGGCTTGTCGATAAAACATTTTAAAGCTAATCAAAAAATAGATCGGAGAAACGATAAAAAACAATGACCAAAGGGCATAGGCTTCCGTTATCCAAAAGGTAATCAACAGTATGGACAATAACATAAATAAGAAGCCGAATAAATAAAGGGTCAGAATTAAATGTTCAGAAAATCGCTTCTTGCGACGAACGTGCGTAAGCCAAAGTAACAGCGTATAAATAGGTAGGGACAAAAATATGGCTAATGGAATTTGAGAAAAAATGGTAGGGATGATTCCTTTTCCTTTAGCCCTGTACATGTTTAAAAATTGGGTAAATACAAAATCTTGGATTAAATATGGTTCTTCAAAGAAAAAACGGGTAAGCTCCTCATTCGTATGGTCTGCCGCCATCAAAGAATCTAGTTTGATAATCTTTCTTTTCAAGAAATTCATATTCTTTAAGGAGTCCGAATCAATTATGATGGGAATCTCCTCTTGAATAAGCACTACCGTATCGGGTATATTTATAGTAATGGAGTCCTGTATTTGTGTTAAACTTTGTTTCGCTTTTTCAAAGTTAATCCTGTCTTCCCAATTTCTAGAATGTAAGGAGAAGATGAAAAAGAAAAGTACAGAGAAAAATAAATACAATTGGCCAGGATGGAGGTAGGAAATTCGCTTGCCTTCACAAAATTGCCTCGCGATCTTCCCCGGTTGAAAAATGAAGGAAGGTAAGGTTGTTAGCAATCTCGAATCAATGGACAAGTAGTTGGCTATTGTGTTTTTGAAAAGAGAACTTAAGGTGACTTTCCCTTCTACTTTTTGTCCACAAGCCGGACAATACTTGTGACTTTCTTCAAGTATACTTCCACAGTTTTTACAAGCATTTTTTGTATCCATATCGTCTGCTAGTTGAATACTAAAACTTTCACTATCCTAAAATCAGCCACTGAGATTAAGGAGCCCTAAGTTACAAAACAAAAGGAAACCCAAGGTTTTAAGTCCATCCGCCATTAAATTCAAAGCCACTTCCCTAACTGCTTTTTTCGATTGACCTTTTGCCATTTTGGAAAATTAAAACCAATGAACTATATTAGCTATACTGAAAACGGATTGCATTTTATTGCTATTGGAGTAGGTTTTTCCTTTAGTTTTTAATGCAACTCCTCTTCTCCTAAAAAAAACAACCAATGAAAAAGTTAACTTTCCTTTTATTAATTCTATTGACCGTTTTTTCCTGCAAAAAAGAAAATAATGACTCCTTATCTCCTCCCGAGGAACCGATAGAGGAGCCAATAAATGAGGGAGAAAATTTTATTACACCCAGTCCGGAGACAAAGCTACTGGAACCCCAAAATTATCAACTCTTAAATAGTTTTCAGAGTGATCAAATCATATTTAATGATCCAGGGGAAGTTGGTTTTCTGGATTCTTTGATGGTTGGTGATATTATAGTGTCCGGAACAAACGATGTTGCCATATATGGTTTTCTTAAAAGGGTCACTAGCATTCAGCGAGATGGAGGAGAGGTCATTCTAGGTATTGATCAAGCTTTTTTGGATGAAGCTTTTATAGATGGGATTATAAAAGTTGAAGCACAACTAAACCCTGATGATACCTTAAGAGATTTAGAATTTAAAGTAGATAAGTCGTTGGTGATGTATGACAAGGATGGAAATCACAGTACTACTTTCGATCAGATAAAAATTGATGGAGATTTATCAACAAAATTCGGAATGGGAATGGAAATCGATATTGGTAAGCGGACTTTTAAATTAACCAATGATGTAAAGCACAGTGGTACGGTCAACCTTAATTGGGAGTTGACGGACATTGGTGGAATTGGTTTAACTATTGATAAAGAAAAAAAAATGTATACTTGGGCGCTTGCTCCTATTTGGATAACGGTCGGTGCTTGGCCGATAATAATCACTCCCCGTGTAGATATTGTTGGTAAGGTAGAGGGATCCTTAAAAGGAAGCGCAGCAGTAGAATTGAATATATCGGCAACTGGTAATACTTATATCGAATATGAGAATGGCTGGACAACAGGTGGAGACGAAAGCCAAGAGGTAACACCTAGCATCGAAGCAGCTTTAGAAAGTGAGCTAAAGATATCATTAGGACCACAAATCAGTTTCCGCCCCTATGGAATGGATATAGCTGAAAGTACAGTCGCTCTTAGTTCTTTTGCCAATGCCACAGGAAGCGTAGGTACATCAGGCACAGCATGTGAGATTAAAGCAGGAGTGAGCCTTGATGGAATTGTGAATTTGAATTTCTTTTCCTTATTCAATGATGAGAAGTTTGAAGAAAACATTACTAAAAAAGAATATTCCATTTGGACTTGTTTAGGTTGTGATGATGTGCTTATAAGTTTTGATGTAGATTTCAATTCAGGGCAAGGGCTTGAATTTACGAATATTGTCGGTGGATTTCCTCCCTATACTTATGCTGTAAATTCTTCTTCCTTTCAAACAGATCCTGTTTTTAATATTTCTATAAGCCCAGGAGACAACTTGTTATTAAAAGTGAAAGATGCTGAAGATTGCATCACCGAAATTAACTATATGGTTGCCAGTTGTAATGATGGCGTACAAAATGGAGATGAAGAGGGAGTTGACTGTGGAGGGAGTTTCTGTCCGCCTTGTGGAGGAAATCCATGCAATACTACCTCATTAGCGGTTATTCTCGCTTACTTAGAGGAGGATAATCTTCATATTCTAGCAGAGGGTGGGGCACCGCCGTATCAGTATTCCATCGATGGGGGACAGTCTTTTCACAGTAATGATATTTTTACTGAAATCCCTAGTAGTTATCATACAGGAAGTCTATATGATATTCATGTAAAAGATCAAAATGACGATTGTGCCTCAAATGATATTTTCTTAGAAAGAAGCGCAGGTGTATTTAATGGAGAGGCATTAGTAGAAACCAACTCTTTCGGAACCTGTATGGCTCCTTTTATAGATCTACCATTTGAAGACCTTAATGGAAATAATGTTTGGAGAGTAATGCAAACGCTTCCCGACCTTTCTTTTATTGATTTTTTTATTCCTGCTAGTGTTAACTTATGTCCGGCGACTTATGAAGAAGTTGACTTGATATTTGGGGGAGGTGCGTGTTATGATGATGCTAACTCAAACTTGCTTATAACCTATACTGATTTAGGTGGAAACAATTGTATTACGATTGAGGAAACAGTTTCTACCTATTTTGGAGATGTAGCGTTGGATGTACAGAGTAGTGGAGGTCAAACTACCGTTACAGGTAACTTTGTAGTTTATAAATAGGACTAAAGGAGGATTCATCTTTTTTATGTAGAATTGCCAGATAGCGGTAATCTTTTTCTTCTTCGAAATCGTCTGTGGACATTCCGTGTCGCATAATTGCAGAAATTATACGTTTCAAAAACTATGATCTATCAAAAAGTAAACTTTGCAGTTGGATAATGGGAATCTGACGAAAAAACCATGAAGTACAGCATAAAGTTTGTAACTTGTCGCATCATTAACCACTCCCTTTATGTCCAAAAAACGTCGACAATTAGCGGCTATTGTTTTTACCGATATTGTTGGTTACTCTAAGCTGATGCGTGAAGACGAAGCGAAAGCTGCGGAGATGAGAACGCGGCATAGAACCGTTTTTGACGAGCTCACCCCTAAGTATGGCGGTAAAGTATTGCAATATTTTGGTGATGGTACATTGAGTATTTTTCAAAGTGCTGTAGATGCAGTAGAATGTTCTGTTGAAATGCAAAAAGCCTTTCAAAAAGCCCCTTCCGTGCCTTTAAGAATAGGGATTCATACCGGAGATATTTCTTATAGTAAAGAGGAGGTTTTTGGAAGTGGAGTAAACCTTGCTTCCCGAATAGAAACGGCTTGTGTTCCGGGAGGTGTTTTTGTGTCCGGCAAAGTATATGATGATATTAAAAATCATTCCTCGCTTCAGACCAAAAGAGTTGGTCAATTTCTATTCAAAGGCTTTAAGGATTATACGGAATTATATGCGCTTGATTGTGAAGGCTTAGTGGTTCCGACTGATGGAGATTTGGCCGATCTAAAAGAAAAAGCGAAAGTTGTATCTGTCAATTCGGCTATTTCAGCAGCTAAAGGTAGCTCTCATTTTTCGCTTAATAAGTTAATTCAAATGATGATTGGGGCACTTACCATTATTGCCCTTTTTTATATTGGTAATCTTTTTCAACATAAAGAAGAGTCGAACTTCCTGGTACGACCTACGCTTCCAGATCAAATCTTCATTGCCGTTTTACCTTTCTCCAATTTTAGTGAAAACAAAGAAGACGAATATTTCAGTGATGGGATAACGGAAGATATTCTAACCTCCCTTTCCAGCATCAAATCATTCCGGGTGATCTCCCGAACTTCCGTCATGCAATATAAGAATACCGAAAAAAGCATAAAAGAAATCGGTGAAGAACTCAATGCGACTCATATATTGGAAGGCTCGGTTCGGAAATCAGATAATAAAATTCGGGTTGTAGCACAGTTAATAGATGTAAGAGATGACACCCACCTTTGGGCAGAAACCTACGATCGGGAAATGACAGGAATTTTTGAACTCCAGAGTGAAGTAGCGGAACAAATTGTAGGAACCTTAAAAGAGGAGTTGAGGACTGAAGACTTTCAAATGACTCAACGAAAATCTACGGAAAATCTACAAGCCTATAAGCTCTATTTACAAGGGAGAAAATATTACAGTAATTATAATGAAAAAGATAATGATATTGCCATACAGCTCTTTAAGGATGCCCTGGAAGTAGACTCCAATTTTGCTTTGGCTTATGCAGGGCTAGGTGATGCTTATAGCCAAAAAGCAAATCATAGAGATGGGGATAGTGAAATATTGAACTCCGCCTTAGAGATGAGTAAGAAAGCCATTTCATTGGATGCTAATTCCTCGGAAGGATATAAAGCTTTAGGGCTAACCTATCAGTTTCGAGGTAATGTAGAGAAGTCACTGGAGTCTTACCATAAAGCCGTCGAAATAAACCCTAATAATGATTTGGCCATTTCCAACATTGCGCTTATTAATAAGGAAGAAGGAAAAATGGCGGAGGCTATAAAATGGGCGAATAGAGCTATGGACCTAAATCCTCAAAACCCGACATCCTTTATGCGGCTTTCCGAACTCTATGAATCTGTTGGTCTGGATGAGAATGCGGAATACCTTTTAGCTAAGGGAATTGCAACTAACCCAAATGATGAAAAACTAAAGTTTAAATTAGGGGACCTGGAATTGAAAATGAATCAATTGGAAAAGGTAAAGGAACAAGCAGCAGACATTTCAAAAATAAAACCCGAATCTCCTTATACATTTGTATTGTTAGGAAGAGCAGCTTTTTTAGAAGGAGATTATGAACTTGCGGAAGAGTATTTTCAAAAAGTACAAAGAATGTCAAGATATGGAGATGCTTCAAAATATTACGAAGACATGGATATGGACCTTGCATTTATTGATTGGAAGTTAAATCCTGAAGCTCTTTTTTATCCACAAGTAAAAGAAATGTTGACTCATTTGCAGCAAAAGGAAAAAGAATATCCGGATAAGGAAATTCAGGTAATGATTGCCTCGATTTATGCGGCGATGAAGGAGGAGAAATCTGCAATACAATATCTAAACAAAGCCATCAAACATGGATTCCTAGATTATAAAAAGTTGGAGAACAGTCCTATCTTTGAAAACCTCCAAGGGAAGAAAGCGTTCTTAAAAACCGTAAAAGAAATTCGACGAAATGCAGAAGAAATACAGAAAGCAGTTAGTAAGGAAATCAGTTGATAAAGAATGCATAAAAATACAATCCATTTGAAAATAATACTCTTTACTTCGATTTACATTTGTATGTTGAGTACCATGGTTGCGCAAGGTCACCTTGCTACAGAACTTGCAGCACCTGAGACAATCTTTAGTAGCTTTTATAATGAAGAGATTCTCGACATCACTTTGGAGTCAGATTTTGATAAGTTAATTGAAAATAAAAGAACCAATAACTATCAGAATGCCTCGATAAGCTATACGACAAACAAAGGTGAAAAAATTAAGCAATCGATTCAGATTCGACCAAGAGGAAAATCGCGACGATCCATTTGCGACATTCCTCCTGTTATGATGAACTTTGCTAAAGAAAATCCGGCGGCGAGAAAGAATATGGGAGATCATAAGTTGAAATTGGTCACGCATTGTTATACTCGCAAAACAAAAATAGGAGAGCAAAACATTTTAAAAGAGTTTTTAGCGTATAAGCTTTTGAATATCCTTACGGAGAAAAGCCTTCGGGTTCAATTGGTTCGAATCACCTATCTCAATACTAGAAACCATGATTCATCTCAGCGCTTTGGATTTATTATAGAAGGTGCTCATGAATTAGCGGAACGTTTGGCTGCTACAAGAACGAAACAACGTGATATTCCTGTTGCACAACTAGATACCGATCAATACAACACGGTGGCCTTATTTCAATATATGATTAGTAATACGGATTGGAATTTTGTGAAATTACATAACGTAAAAATCTTCACCGCAGAAAACAGTAAGAAAGACATCATCATTCCATATGATTTTGATCATGCTGGATTGGTCTATACGGACTACGCCAGGGTTAATCCAGATTATGATCAGGAAGATTTAAGAGATCCTATTTTTCTAGGAAGGTTTGCTGGTGAGGCCGATTTAACTAAAACCTTGAATTTATTTAAATCAAGAAAAGAAGAAATGCGTTCCTATTGTAAAGGTTTAAGTTATCTCACCAAGAGAAATCGTCGAGCGGTGTTAGCTCACCTTAAGTCGTTTTATAAAAGTATACGAAAGAAAAGATTTGTTAAAAAGGAATTCTTAAATCATTGACCAAAAATGCCGTACAGAACGGGATCTGCTAAAAATTAGAAACGATTAAATTAAAGGCTTGGCAATAAGAAATTCTCCGATGCTCACCTTCTAAATGATCAGGTCTACTCTCCGTTCTGACCACTACATTCTTATCCGCAAGACGTGAACCATCTGAGGCATTCTGAACGATTATATTGATGCTTTCGTTGTCTTCTACCAAAACGTTTATGATGGCACTTCTCTCTCTCATTACGACTACCTCTACCACAATATCCCGATATCTAACTAGGAATGTTACATCTAAACCACCAGCAAAACAACCTGTTATTCCAGTATTATTTTCCAAGGTAACGACATGGGTCGTTCGTTCAGGTCCTGATTCTTCTTCCTTGTCACAAGTAGAAAAAACAGATAGAATAATTAGTGATAGCGCTATAAATTTTAATGTTTTCATCTTGATGGTATTATGAGATTTACTAAGCAGGTAATCAAATTATCGTATAATTTAAATTGAGTACCTGCTTAAAAGTTATTCTTATAATAGAGCGATTGTAAAAAGTGATATTATCGCTTTTATTGTCCTTTTTTTGCGGTAAAACAGAGGGCTATAAATGTGACATTTTCTCCTGTCTCGTTTTCTTCAACAAATTAAGGACAAAAACAACTCCAATTCTAGATTACTTCTTAAATTCAAAGGAGACCATCATTTTCCTTTTTAGGGCGGAATGGATCGGTAATATGCCTTCCTACTCTTATTTTGGAAAGCTTCATTTTAGTGAACCGAGATTTGAGGGTTCTGGTGAGACCTGCAAAATATAAAGTTTCCCATTAACGCTATCTTTCATCCATTCAATATTCATAGGCTGCTCGAAATGATTGTCGATTATTGCTGACCATTCTGAGAGCCTTTGCTGGTCTTTGTTGTTTAAGGAGAATTTGACTGGAGTAGGAGATTGCTTCCGACGAACCATTTGTTGAATACCAATAGAATTGGCAATCTCCATAGGATGAATACCCATTTCTACAGCGTATTTAATTGCTTTGTTCGTAAACAGGGAAGTATAACATTTTTTACAAGCAGTTAGCAAGGCATCCTCTCCTCTGACGTCAAGATAGCTTTCGAGTTGTCCTGCAAAATTACGCTCCTTTGATGCACTAAAAACAGCACTACTTCGGACTGCAACAGGGCATTCCATGTTCACTCGTTCTGCTAGTTCATTATAAGCTGCAATAATTTGTACTTGTGTATGGTAAGGGAAAATACTATCGTCTAACAATGATCTTACTTCGTTACCAACTTCTGAAATATTGCTGAAGAGATCAACGTCTAATCTATTTAAAACGGTAGATAACTTTGTTTCCAAATGATTTTGTCTTAAGAAATCTTGATACACTTTTGCTGTAGTTGCAAAGCCATCTGGAACGACTATGCCGTTGGGACTAAGCTGCTGAAAAAATTCTCCAAGAGAGGCATTTTTGCTACCTACTTTAGAGACATCTTGAAGGCCGACCTCATCGAAAAAAAGAATGGATTCTTTCATGGAATTATTACGTGTTTATAGAAAGGCATTTTGCACCTTACCCATCAAGCTAGAGGTATTAATTGTTAAATAAATTATTAGCCAAAGATAAAGAAGGAGGAATAGGGGAGTGATGATAAAAATCATTTGGACAAATGATAATTGGTCAAGTTCAACTTAAACGTATTTCAAAGCTACCTGTCTTGTTTTGGAGAGTTTTATGTACTTTTGTATAGTAAGTGTGACTGAATTGTTTGTTTTAGTTGAACAAATAGTGGTAAATGGCTTGTTCTTTAAAAGAGATAGATACTATGAAAAGAGTCCTAATTATTGAAGATAACCTAGCTATTCGCGAAAACTTAGAAGAGCTTTTAATGCTATCAGATTATGAGGTGTTGACAGCAGCTAATGGCACTCTAGGAATAGACCTCGCTCTAACGAGTTCTCCAGATCTTATCTTATGTGATATTGCGATGCCAGAAAAAATGGACATGAGGTTTTGGCGGCGCTTACCGACCACCTTTCCATTAACCAAATCCCTTTTGTTTTTTTGACGGCCAGTGCACAAGAAAAAGACATTGCTAAAGGCAAAGCTTCTAAGGCCAACGCTTACTTAACTAAACCCTACCAAAACGAAGAATTACTTCTTACTATTGAGCAATTAATTAATTGATAATGAGTAGTGCGGAGAAAAGGAGACTTGTTCTTTTTGATTAAGAATGCTAAGATTAAGGATTAAG
>CAZDTI010000284.1:0-11425 GCA_964508085.1 uncultured Saprospiraceae bacterium
TCAAACTTGATTTTGTCTTCATCTGGTGTTTCCTCCACTTGTATCTTGGTGTCATTATCTGCATCAGCGATAACATGGGCTACGCTTGCGCCTTTTAATTCCGTCCAGGCACTATTTTTAAAAAACCAAAAACTATTGGTCGTATTGTCAAATACTAACAATCCATTTGCAGGGGTCGAGATGGCAGTACGTTGAGTTGTTGTCATTCGTGGAGCGAGCAATCCTTTTTCAGTAGATTTGACATCGAGCATGGCGCTGGCGTCGGGGTCGGTATTGTCAGAATTGATACCAACTTGGGCATGTAGCACGGATAATGAGAAACTGAAAATTAGGAATGCGATTATGAAAATTGAACGTTTCATTTTTTTGAAATTTTGTTTTAATAATTATGACACAAAAAATAACTTGAGCATTTGCTCCAGTTAATTTTTCGTTGTTACTAAACTGTTTTTTTTGATTGTAACCAAGATTTCAAATCCTCCAAAGGCAAATCCATAAGCAAGCGTTCGGCTGTTTCATGTTGTCCTTGAAGAATCGCTTTGAGGCTTTGTGTTAAAAGTTGATAAGCGATTTTCTCTTGGCAGTTGGTGTAAAAATGTAAGGCATCAATCGCCACGAATGTTTTTTTCAAATCCGTCTCTTGACGCTTATAAAAGGCTTTCCAAAACGGATGTTCCAAAGGAAAAATAGAACCTAAAATACGTTGCGCCTCCTGCTCATATATGCGACTTGCCGTGTGCAAAAGTGTTTGAGTTGTAGCATCAGTTGATTCCTTACGTTTTTTCGTCAAATGAAAAACAGCCAAATTATATCGCCAGACCTGAGTTATTTTTTTAAGGTTCTTTTTGTCGATTTTTGGAAAACAAGACAAGACAAAAGTGACCATCGGCAATTTGATAGCATCTTCCATATATCGCTCTGCAGCAGTAATGATGTCCAGTTCTTTCCAGGTGAGCGGAGTTTGTTTGATCGCTAATATTCGTTCTTTGCTATTCATTAATGTCATATCTTTTATTCGTTATAATTGAATTATAATTTCGATACGACAAAGATGGGGGCAAAGGACTCTGACCCGCATTTAGGAATGATTCCAAGGCATTTAGCTATGTGCTAAATCCGTAAAATTACATTTAGGTATGATTCGGAAGTGAAAAGGGTAGGGCTGTAAGTTGTTGATAGTTAGTTATTTACGAGTCTCATTTGGTCTAAGGCCAAATTCTTCGAAATAGACTTCAGAAAAATAGGAAGGGGAATTAAAACCAACATCATAAGCGACTTCGGAGACATTGAGTTCGCCTTTTTCTAGTAATTCCTTAGCATGATGCAGTCGAATGGAACGGATGTATTGAGAGGGAGAACGATCGGTCAAGGCTTTTACTTTTTTATAGATCTGACTACGGCTCATGCCCAGGTGTCGCATCAATTGAGGCATGCCTATATCTGAATCGGAGAGGTCTTTTTCAATCAGTGTTCTGATTTTTTGGAGAAAAGCATCTTCTATTTGGAGGTGTTGTTCCGCGGCTTCTTTCTCGACTGCCGATAGCTCAGCGGCTAAATCGCCGGAAGCTATATTTGTATTGGGCCCAACAGATAACTGCGACAATTTTCCTTGTAAGCGCTTACGCAAGTCCAGTTGATTTTTTAAAATAATTTGGAGTTCCTCCTGATGAAAAGGTTTACTCAGATAAGCATCTGCCCCTCTCTGTAATCCTTCAAGGCGAGCTTCTATATCAGCTTTGGCAGTGAGTAGAATAATTGGAATATGACTACTCCGTTCATCCATTTTTAAAGTCCGACAGAGTTCAAAACCATCTTTGATGGGCATCATTACATCACTGACAATGAGGTCGGGAATTTCTTCCAGTGCTTTTTCAATCCCTTCCTCTCCATTCATTGCAATAATAATGTTATAAGAATTCTTTAAACAAGAAATGAGATAGTGAATCACATCAGCATTGTCTTCCACAATCAAGACAGATGGTTTGTCGGTTTGTTGTTTTTCTTCCTTTGCAAAATTCAAATCGGCAGGAAGCGTCGTCGTAACTATTTCAGTAGGACGTTCTTTTTTCCAATTCGCATCTGTTACTATTTCGGCATCATTGCTTATCGGAAGTTGGATGGTAAAAGAGGTTCCTTTTGCCACTTTACTTTTTACGGTGATATCCCCATTCATGGCTTTAAGGAGTTCGGCCACTAAAGTCAGCCCGATACCCGTTCCCTCTCCTTTACGAGTAGAAGTATCGTCCGCTTGATAGAAACGATTAAAAATATGTGGGAGTTTGTCTTCCGAAATTCCAACACCAGTATCTCTTACCGTAAATGTGAAATTATTTAGAGCAGTATCAACTGCCAATTGGATATAAATATTTCCTCCTGAGGGTGTAAATTTAATGGCATTAGACAAAAGGTTAGAATAAATACGAGTCACCTTTTCTGCATCAAAGTCCATCATTAGCTGGTCTTCGTCAGAAATAAAATGGATGCCTAATCCTTTAGTCTCCTCAGCATAGCTTTTTAGAGACTCCGTCAGATACCGTAAAAATTTGACGATGTCATCTTGCTTTTTTTGGATGGTAACGGCACCGGATTCTAATTTTCTCAAATCCAGCATTTGGTTGACGAGGTTGAGTAGTTGACCACTATTTCTTTTGATTAAATCTTTTTTGTCCGCATTACCTTCGAGTTGATTGGCGATACCAGAAATGACCGTCAATGGTGTTCTAAACTCGTGCGTAATATTGGTGTACAATCGAGATTTAGCTTGGTCGAGTTCTTGAAGTTGCGCCTTTTCTTTTTGCTCTGCTTCCACTTCATATTTGAGTTGCAATCGTCTTTTTTGAAATCGATAAAGTTGCCAACTCAATAAACCGATTAAGGCTAAGTAAATTAAATAGGCGAGTGTAGTTCTATACCAAGGCGGTAGAATGGTAATAGCTAATGTTGTAATTTCCTCACTCCAAATACCATCTCCATTCGCCGCTTTTATTTTAAAAATATAATCCCCTGGGGCGATATTGAGGTACTGTGCATCATTACGTGTACTCTCATTCCGCCAAGGTTCTTCCGAGCCTTCCAGATAATATCGGAAGCGATTTTTTTCAGGAGCTGTAAATTCCAGTGCTGCAAAGCTTAAAGTAAAACTATTGTTAGAGAAAGGTAGTGACAGCGATTTTGTAAAAGTAATACTGCGTTCTAAAAGTCCAGTGGAATCTTGTACTTCAATGGGTTGGTTATTGACGGCCAAACCAGTCAGTCGAACTGTCGGTGTGTTGGGGTTGTCTATGAAAATATTCGGATCAAAAATATTCAAACCGTTTACACCGCCAAACATTAATTTTCCGTTTTTACTTTTTCCATAAGCCCAGGTGTTGAATTCATCGCCCTGCATACCGTCTGCCTTGGTGTAGTTTCTAATACGACCAGATTCAGGATTGTATTGAATAATTCCTTTGTTAGAACTCATCCACAAATTGCCGTTGTCATCATTTAGTACTCCGTAAATAACATCATTAGGCAGACCATTTTTAGTTGTCAAATGTTCGAAGGTCATGGTACGGGTATCCAGCCGATGTAGTCCGCCTCCTTTTGTTCCAATCCAAAGGATATTTGCATCCTTTGGGTCTGTTAGTAAACTGGCTACTTGATCATTGAATAAGCCGTTCCTTTCATTTTTAGATAAAGCGACCTTATCCGTTAAGTGTCTTTTAAAGGAGAAGTTGGGCAATGAATCTTGGTGATTCGCTAAATTTGGAATCATCTCTACCAACCCAGCATTTGTGCCGATCCACCAATGACCATTTTTGGTAGACGAAATAGAATAGATATTAACACTATTATTGTTAAAGACCTTTTCAATGGAGACCTGTTTTGTCTGGCCTGTTTTGTGATGGTAAAATGTCAGAAGGGAGTGTCCTGCAAAACAAATTAGTGCAGAATTTTCATCCTTATAGTAAGTGGTAACGGGTTTGTCTATTTTTAAAAAATCCTGTGGGTTAACTTTTTTCCCGGAAGGAATCTGAAATAATTTTCCGATATGGTGGGTAGTTTCAATGCCATTCCAATAGACCCATCGAGTATTATCAAAGCCATCCCAAATAGTAAAATCACTTGCCGAAGGAAAGAGTGATTTTATGTCCAACTCTTCCAGAATAGCGCTTTCTTCTTTGCTGTAAAAAGTACTAATTCCACCGGGGGCAAAAACTAAGGTGGTGCCATCTTCAAAAAAATAGGGTTTTCTATAAATGGATTTTCCTTCAAATAAGGTCTGAATATTTTGTTTACGAGCGGTTATTTTATGGAGCCCTAATCCATTTGTACCCAGCCAAAGATTGCCGGATCTATCGGTCAGTTTAGACCTATAATTAAAGCCCTCGGTATTTAATCTAAAGTTTGCATCTTCCAGTTGGAATTCTCGAAAATTCAATTTCGATTTTTCAAAATAAAATGCATTTGATTCATTGAGGCTATATAACAGGAACCAATTGGAATCAGTAAAGTGGTAATGCTGATTGATAGCCCCTCCTTTGATTTCCCCAATATTTACCAATGCATCATTTTTAATTACTTTGATTGCTAGATTCTTTTTAGAAAATATATGCCCTTGAATATTATGATTGATAAAACGGATAAGCGTATCCTTGCCAATCAGTGCATTATTAAATGTCAAATTATTTTTATCAACTGGAGTACTCAAATCTAATTTATGAGAGGCCAGTGTTTGAACATTTGTTTTCCAAAGTGATCCATTGGTTCGACTGCTTATTAGATGAGTGGCATCAGCAGAGAGCCAGGTATTTTCCATATCTGGTTGTGGGAGGGCAGTAAATTTAACTTGTTTTATCAATTCCTTATTGGTGTCAAAAGATTCCCAAAATCCTTGTGGAAAAGTCATTTTCCAAACGTTTTTATTGAAACGATCTAGAAGCCAATATTGTCCAAAGCCATCTTTGTAAATGGCATCAATTACCCAGTCTTTTGTAGCCTTCGATACTGATTCTGGTTTATTAATTTTATAAAAACGTTTGCTGATTTTATGAAAAATATTTACAGCACCTTCATAAGTGATCACCATTAAGTATTCCCCCTCTTCATGAATATCGACGACCCAATCATTGGAAATAGCATAAGGGTTGGTGTAGTCTGCTGTGAATACTTCAAAGGATACTCCGTCATATCGATTAAATCCATTTTTTGTACCGAACCAAATAAAGCCTTCCGAATCCTGATGAATACAAGAAACAAAACCTTGGGATAGACCGTCTTCGATGGTGATGATTTCTGGTTGGACGAGGGGTTGTGCCTGAAGGGATACCGTTAGGAAGATTAAAAGAAGGGAGCGTAATATTGTAAAGTGGGTTCTCATTTGTTATAGTGGTCAATCAGGAGTTGAATCTTAGGATGGAATGAAGATTAAGGGTTATTCGCTCAGCCGCGAAAAATACTTTATTTGTGCTTGAAGGAATAATCCTTAATTTTTAATCTAAAACACAAGTTTATTCTTCTTGAACTGAACAAGCTTAATTGGATAGATAACAATTCAACCCCTTATTCGCATTATAGGTAAAGATATACAAAATTCCCTTTTTGATAAGCACTTATTTAGGATGTGTTCATCGTTTAGATAAAAGGTTGTGGATCGGTAAATCAGGGCTTCCTTAATTCAAATGCTATTAGGATAGCAGAAAGCCCTGAGATTTAGAACCTGTTTAAATTTTATTAATTAATCTGTGAAAGCATCTTTCCCCTTCACTTTTCAGCTTTTTCCTCGCCCGTAGCTTAGGCTACGAACTCCGAAAAGAGCTTCGATTGAAGAAAAAATCTAGCTTTCTCGATACAAAGAACAAAACTTCAACAGGTTCTTACCGATTCTCTTTCTTTTATAATTGTTGATATATTATCGTAGTTGGTGTACCTAATATGCTGAGTAGCTTTGAATAATCATTAACTGTTGGTGGGCCCGTAACTCTTACCGTTCCATCCATGTTAAAGTCTTGTATGGCATATACTGAGTTAACAAATGCAGTTGGTGTCCCTAGGAAACTTAATACATTACTATAATCATTAACGGCTGGCGGACCAGTGGCACGTACATTTGCATTGCCCGTAGCGTTACCGCCCCACATTCCCCAAATATTCCCTCCCAAGTCTACTCGGGCAATGGCGCTAAAAATATTCGCGGAGGCTGTCGTTAAATCAAGAGCTGTAGCTGTCCCTGATAATGATACTGCAGTATTGGTCCGAATACCTAAATGGTTTCGATGGCGAATAGCAATATAGTAATCGTCTGGGTTTGCGTTGGGAAAACTAACGGGAGAACTTCCATCCGTATCCACAATGTCTCCATCTCGTTGAATTAAGGCAGATCGAGTATGTTGTACGGTTCCAACAGCTGTTTTATCTCGCAATTCTAAAAACACCCAATCGACAATTGCATCATTTCCGGTTGTAGCTAAAACACTTGCAGCTACTGATTCTCCTCCGCCATTTACATGGGTAAAGCCATTAAGGGCAGTATACGGTTCGGCAGATGGAATTAAATTGTTAGACCGCAAACCATCATTCATCAATGTACTACTATAGGGGCCTTGGAAAAACGCTTTGGCACTAAGTAATACGCCCCCTGTTCCTGGGGTCACATTAAGGGCCTTACCATTTTGACTAAACCTTACACAACTTCCTGCGCCAATGATTTGAGCCATCGTTTGGTTGAGCCAACTGTTGGGAACTGAGGCGGGGGGATTATTCCCAGAACCATTAAAATAAGATGCTCCATAAATCATATAATCACCAGTTGGTAAAGTGGTAAAATCTGAAGTGCTACTATGAGCGACAACCATGTTAGTCGTTCTGTTAACAGCGACAGCCGTGAAGTCATAATCTGTAGGAGGAGGGTTAGAGGTTTCATATACCATTCCTGGCCCTGAAAATGTAACAGTTGCAGTTTGTGGAGGAGAATTAGAAAAAAGCCAAACTACTAATTGATAGGTAGCGCAAGGTGTTAAGGCTACATTTGACATAGTACCATTCCCACCAAGAGAATTACCTTCAGAAACTGCACGATAATAATTTTGACAAGGATTATTGGGGTCATAGCCCGTTCCTGTGTAAACAACCATTTGATTGAACCCTGGTATCACAAAGGTATAATTACCCGCTTGTGAAACCTTAAAGTCCAGAACCACATATCTCCTCATAGCCCAATTACTCAATAAATTACATCCAGCGCCTCCAGGTAATGAATTAACCATTCTACTTAAAGGAGATTCTGTGGTACTACTTGCATTCCATTGAGTTATTCCAGCGAAATAATCTGGCGTGATTGTAAGATTCAATCCTCCGTTTCCAGCAGGAAAGCTAACAGAATCAGCAGGGCAGATAATCGTGCTGGACAATAAACAATTAGAATTAATGGTGAAATTAATATCAGAATCATCACTAAAATAATGACAGGAGGATCCCGTACTTTCAATTCGGATCCGAGCAGTAGTCGTATTGTTGGGAATTCCGGCAGGAAGTGTTACGGTTTCTGTCCCATCAGTAACAGAAGTAGAATTAGCCAATGAAATTGGATAGGTCATTCCACCATCCAGAGAAAGTAGGATGTTGATGTTGGGAATATTAAAACAATTTGGCACGTTCCAAGTCACATTGATAGTTCCTCCGGCAGTCTCTGCTGTACCCGCGTTTTGAGAGCTCAACTCCAGGTACTTAGTACAACCGGGAAGGGCGCTCGTTTCTGCTGACCAAGTATAGTTACAGCTTCCCGCAGGATTAGCCGGTGGATCTGAAAATTTGTATGCAACTATGGTCTGATTGACTCCGTCATTGGTAATTCCATAACCAACCAAACCCTCTTCCCGAATATTGCCATAGTCGTCGCCGTAACCTTGACTTAATACCCCATTTCGATGCCCGGTAGTCCCATAGGTCCAAGTGTGAATCGCTGCAATCGCTGCATTAGTGATCGTCCATCCTTGACCTCCACCCCAGAGGTTTTCCAAAGCAACACCAGCACAGCCGTTGCCAGCATAAGTGTTGACACGTCCATCTGGACATTGCAAATTGAGGGGGACCGTATTGGAACAATGTTTAAAGCTGTCTATACTCGTTAAATGATCTGTCCAAAACTGAGCCGCCTCATCAACCAATGTTTGAACACCGTTGAAGGGATACCCTCTAACGGCTCCTGCGGGACCATTAAGACCAGAGGAACCATGTGTATATGGATAGAGGACACCGCCTCTGGCTCGTCGTTCATCATTTATGATGTAGAGTGCTTTTTGATCTACAGAATAGGCATCCCAGATCGCTTGATCTGGAAGATCCAAATCTGAAATAGAATTTGGACAAATACCATAAATGTTTTCTTCATTTCGTCTGGAGGAGTTAAATCCAGCTTCGATTGTCGTTACCGTAGAAAGATCCAGAGCTGCGGCAGCTGAAGTGGGTAAATAGGGGGGGGATAAGGTTTGGCTATGTAGGAATTGGGCCAAAGTACACATCATGATAAGAGAGAGGATTCGTTTCATTTTTAATGATTTTATGTTTGTAATTAAGTACGATGCAAAGATGTGGACAAAAACACCTAGGCCATTCCTGGTATGATTCCAATGGTTTCACTCATGGTTCTAAGAGGAGAGAAAGGCATTTGCTTATGTTTCGAATAAGTAATATTTTTGAGTGTAATTTGCTGATAGTCATATATTTAAAGGTCTCATTGCTTTCTTTATTTAGTGAGATGGGTGATAGGTGGATAGGTAGATGGGCTTCCCTCTAACCTGTCGACCTGTCTAGCGTCAGATAGAGTCGCCAGGCAGGACGCAAAGAACTGCGAAAGAAGGTACCCATCTACCCATTACCCATCTACCGATCCACCCACTACAAATAACCAAGGCCATTTTCTGACGGTCTTACAACCTATTTTCTCATCTCTTAAAAATTCCTACTGCTATTTTTTAAAAAAATTTAGATACTCTTCAAATGAGATGGTTAAACAATTGGTAATCAGTTTTTTAAGCTTTGATTTCTTTTATAGGACGAATCATTACATAAAGAATTTTCTCTCCTTAATACTCATTAATGTAAGTCTTTGAAACATCTCTGTAAGCCCCTCTCTTCTCTCTGTGTGACCTTTGCCGTAGCCAAAAAAGGTATTAGAAACTTGAATACAGGCAATTCAAAACCAGTAAAAATATTTAAGAACCAAGAGAAAAAAAATCAAGAATTATGAAAAAATTACTATCAATCCTCGTTGTTATTTTTAGCATTACATTTTGTCAGGCGCAATACTTTCAAGCCACAATGACTAATCAAGGAAACGATCTGGTATTTAGTATTCGTCCAAATCCAGGAGGAGGAAACATCACGACAGGATGGTCGGATATCGAATTTTTTGTTCGCTGGCCTTCCAATTCGGCAGCTTTTAACTTTGGTGCTATAACAGTTAATAACACTAATTTTCCAGGTGTTCCTATAGCGCTTAATGGACAAAACGCTCAGGGTTCCGAAGTCGGATTCAACAATCGTTGGTTTGGAAGTTCCTTCTCTGTAACTGATACAACAACTTACATAGATGGTACTGAATATGAATTATTTCGTGTTACATTAGATACTCCAGCTTCAGGGATTAACTTCGAGTTGGTTCATAACACTAATTTTTCACCGACTTATTTGGTTCTAACTAGTCAAGGCGGTGTAGATTTAACCAACCCTACTGGAAATAAATTTTACGGCGCAAATGCAACAATATGTGCACCGCAAAACTGTCCTCCCTCAACTCCGGGTACAAATCATATAACCTTTGAACCCCCTCCAACTCCGGTTTGCTCAATAACTGCGATCAGTGCAGCAAACCTATCTGTCTGTACTGACAATGGCACACCAAACGATTCTACAGATGACACCTTCACAGGAGACGTAACAGTTACGTTTGCAAATCCTCCAACAACAGGAACGCTAGAACTAACAGGAGATGGATTAGGAAGTGTAGCAGTAACTGGTTTAACAACTACCCATACTTTTACAGGTGTATCGATGAGTGCCGATGGTACCGCAATAGATTTAACAGCGTCTTTTTCTGCGGCAGCAGCTTGTATGTTTAACAATGCAAATGCAGGCATGGCGCCGGCTTCTTGTTCGGTACCTTTGGTATGTGGAGTAACTGCGATAAGTACGTCTAATCTTTCAACTTGTACTGACAATGGGACACCAAACGATTCCACAGATGATACCTTCACAGGAGATGTAACGGTCACGTTTGCAAATCCTCCAGCAACAGGGACACTAGAATTAACAGGAGATGGAGTAGGAAGTGTAGCAGTAACTGGTTTGACAACTACACATACTTTTACAGGAGTATCGATGATTGCGGATGGCACCGTAATAGATTTGACAGCGTCTTTTTCTGCAACAGCAGCTTGTACACTTAACAATACAAATGCAGGAACGGCACCAGCGTCATGTTCGGTACCTTTGGTATGTGGAGTAACTGGAATTAGTACAGCAAACCTATCCGTCTGTAATGACAATGGAACACCAAACGATTCCACGGATGACACATTCACAGGAGACGTAACAGTTATTTTTGCAAATCCTCCAGCAACAGGGACATTAGAATTAACAGGAGATGGAGTAGGAAGTGTAGCGGTAACAGGTTTGACAACTACACATACTTTTACAGGTGTATCGATGAATGCAGATGGCACCGCAATAGATTTAACAGCGTCTTTCTCTGCAGCAGCAGCTTGTACGTTTAACAATGCAAATGCAGGAACGGCTCCAGCTTCTTGTTCGGTACCTTTGGTATGTGGAGTAACTGCGATAAGTACGTCTAATCTTTCAACTTGTAATGACAATGGAACACCAAATGATTCCACAGATGATACATTCACAGGAGATGTAACAGTTACGTTTGCAAATCCTCCAACAACAGGGACGCTAGAATTAACAGGAGATGGAGTAGGAAGTGTAGCAGTAACTGGTTTGACAACCACACATACTTTTACAGGTGTATCGATGATTGCAGATGGCACCGCGATAGATTTGACAGCGTCTTTCTCTGCAGCAGCAGCTTGTACGTTTAACAATGCAAATGCAGGAACGGCTCCAGCTTCTTGTTCGGTACCTTTGGTATGTGGAGTAACTGCGATAAGTACGTCTAACCTTTCAACTTGCAGTGACAATGGTACACCAAACGATTCCACAGATGATACATTCACAGGAGATGTAACCATTACGTTTGCAAATCCCCCAGCCACAGGTACGCTAGAATTAACAGGAGATGGATTAGGAAGTGTAGCAGTAACTGGCTTAACAACCACACATACTTTTACAGGTGTATCGATGATTGCAGATGGTACTGCAATAGATTTGACAGCGTCTTTCTCTGCAGCAGCAGCTTGTACGTTTAACAATGCAAATGCAGGAA